>JAEEIG010000185.1 GCA_016281255.1 Bacteroidales bacterium | reverse complement strand
CAGCAGCTGCGCGAAGAGAAACTCCGTCAGCCCCATAATCCCGATCAGCATCATACTTTTGGTAAAGACGTTCCGCAATTCATCACGATGTCCGGCCCCGTAATGGAAGCTGACAATCGGACCCGAGCCCATACCATAACCGATATTGACGGCAGTGAAGATGAACGCCACATACATCACTACTCCGTATGCCGCCACCCCGTCTTCCCCAATATACTTCATCAGCTGGTAGTTATAGAGCATCGCCACCACCGAGGATGAAATATTCGAGAAAAACTCGCTGGTACCGTTGAAACAGGTCTGTCGTAACGCCGCACCGTTGAACTCGAAACGTCCCAGCCGAAGACGGGAGCTGTTCGGACAGATGAAATAGACCAGCGGAATGGTTGCGCCCGACAGCTGCGAAAGCGCCGTGGCCCAAGCCGCCCCGAAAACGAAGCCGGTCACGCTCAGGAACATGACAAAGGGGAAAACGAGGTTGAGGGCGGCGAAAGAGGTGGTGCCCGCGAAATTGGAGACAAAAAAGCCATCGATCACGCTGCAAATCGAAATGAACACCATCATCACCATGGAGGGAACAGTGAAGCGCAGCAATTTCCCTATTGTGAAGTGGTCGGAAAGAAGAATCGGTTCCCTCATACGGGACGCAAAAATATAATTTTTACGGTTTCCATTCCCATTCACAAATCCAAAATAAATTTGTATTTTTGCACCTTTCAAATACAAACGAGTAAAAATGAAGAAAACCATCATCCCATTTCTTTTCATCGGTCTGATGCTCATGGCTTTTTCATGCCAAAAGAAACAGACTTTCAAGGAGAACCCTGACATGGCCTACCGTACGTTAGGCAGCACCGGCATCCGCGTGGGCGAGATCGGCATCGGCTGCGGCATCTTCGGCAAGATCGACACCGCCGAAGCCCGCGAATACATGACCTACGCCCTCGACCACGGCGTGAACTTCCTCGACCTTTATGATGCCGACCCCAAGGTCCGCGGAAACATCGGCTACGCACTCAAGGGCCGTCGCGACGAGATGGTGATCCAGGGCCACGTGGGCTGCTGGTGGAACGGGTCGAGCTACGAACGCACCCGCGACGTGGAGAAGTGCAAGAAGGGCTTCAACGACCTGCTCGAACTTCTCGGCACCGACCACATCGAAGTGGGCATGATCCATATCGTCGATGACCTCGCGGAATGGGACTCCCTGCAGGGCACCCCCTATCTCGAATACGTGAAACAGCTGAAAAAAGAAGGCAAAATACAGCATATCGGCTTGAGCAGCCACAACGCGGAAGTGGCGCTGAAGGCTGCCAAAAGCGGACTCGTGGAAGTCATCATGTTCAGTCTCAACCCCGCCTTCGACCGCGTACTGTCGGGCAACAACCCTTGGGACCCCGCCAGCTATGAACACATGCTGCCCGGCATCGACCCCGTGCGCGTGGAACTCTACGACTACTGCGCCCAGCACGACATCGCCATCACCGTGATGAAGGTCTTCGGCGGCGGCGGCAAGCTGCTCGAAGCAGACAAATCGCCCCTGAAAGTCGCCCTCACCCCCGTGCAGTGCATCGCCTACGCGATGGCGAAACCGTGCGTGGCCGTGGCCATCTGCGGCGCCGACAACATCGAAGAACTCGAATCCGACCTGCACTACCTGAAGGCCACCGACGAGGAGAAAGACTACAACGCCGTCCTCAACAAACAGACCGCCAAGAACGAAGGCGGCAGTACCGGCTGCACCTATTGCAAACACTGCGCCCCCTGCCCCGCCGGCATCGACATCGCCGCGGTGAATGAACTCCTTGACGAAGTGGAGCAGAACGGCGGCACAGTGAACGCCGAAATAGCCGCCAAGTACAAGAAATTGGAACACCATGCCGGCGAGTGCGTCGGCTGCGGCCAATGCGAAGACCGCTGCCCCTTCGGCGTGCCCATCCGCGAAAAAATGGACGAGGCACAAGAAATGTTCGGATATTAATACCCTGTAGGATCGAATAATTATTCGCCCCTACAACAACCCTTTTAATATTATTCTTTAACCCCAAAAATATGAACATCAAAAATTACATTCAAGAGAACGAAACCCGATTTTTAGACGAACTTTTCAGCCTGTTGCGCATCCCCTCCATCAGTTCGGAGAGCGAACACAAGGGCGACATGGTGCGCTGTGCCGAGCGTTGGAAAGAGCTGATCATGGCCGCCGGCGCCGACAAGTGCGAAGTCTATCCCACCGATGGCAACCCCATCGTGGTGGGTCAGAAGACCGTCGATCCCAACGCCAAGACCGTGCTGGTATATGGTCACTATGACGTGATGCCTGTGGATCCCATAGAGCTTTGGAACACAGAGCCTTTCGAGCCTGTCATCAAGGACGGCAAGATCTGGGGACGCGGTGCCGACGACGACAAGGGACAGTCGTTCATGCACGCGAAAGCCTTCGAATACATGGTGAAATCCGGCAATCTTAAGTGCAACGTCAAGTTCATGCTCGAAGGTGAGGAGGAGATCGGCAGCACGCAACTCTACAGTTTCTGCGAGCAGCACAAAGACCTGCTCAAGTGCGATGTCATCCTCGTTTCCGACACCGGCATGATCGCCAGCGACACGCCCTCCATCACCGCCGGTCTGCGCGGTTTGTGCAACATGATCGTGAAAGTCACCGGTCCGAACCGCGACCTCCACTCCGGCATCTTCGGCGGCGCTGTGGCCAACCCCATCAACGTGCTCTGCGACCTCATCAGCGGTCTCATCAACGACAAGGGCGAGGTGACCATCCCCGGTTTCTACGACGACGTGGTGGTGCTCACCAAAGAGGAGCGCGACCTCATCGCACAGGCTCCGTTCGACGAAGAGGAGTACAAAAAATCATTGGATGTCAAAGCATTATACGGAGAAGATGGCTACAGCACCATCGAACGCACGGGTATCCGTCCGAACTTGGGCGTGTGCGGCATCGAAGGCGGCTACACGGGCGAAGGTTTCAAGACCGTGCTTCCCGCGACAGCTTCCGCCAACATCTCCATGCGCTTGGTCGCCAACCAGGATTCCCACAAGATTGCGGAACTTTTCCAGAAACATTTCGAAAAGATCGCACCCGACTACGTGAAGGTGGAGGTAATCTCCGCACACGGCGGCGAGGCATACCGTTGCGGTGTCGATGTGCCTGCATACCAAGCAGCCGAGAAAGCCTACATGGATGTCTATGGCAAACGCCCGATCCCGACCTACAGCGGCGGCAGCATCCCGATTGTGGCACACTTCGAGAAAGTGCTCGGCGTGAAATCCATCCTCTGCGGCTTCGGTCTCGCCGAGGACAACATCCACTCCCCGAACGAGAACTACAAGCTCGACCACTTCCGCAAAGGCATCGAGGTCATCACGCACTTCTACGAGCATTTTTGCGAATAGTTTAGCCAGGAAGCTCAGAGGCTCAGAAATGCGCGAAATGAAATGACGGGGCGTCCGACAAGGGTGCCCCGTCTTGTTTTTATGGATACACGATCATCTCCCTCTTCTTTATCGCGCCCCCACACCAGTTAAAACGTGGTATATAAACACGAGATATCCCCTTCGCCACGATAGGCCAAGAGCAACAGCACCAAAACGAATATCACCGTGATTACCAACACCCTAACGACTCTCTTTTTCCAAAACATAGTCTCTGATTTTTTGATAGATCAAATAGCCTCCGTAACTGGTGTGATGCTGCCAATCCGCGAAAACACCCGGCACTGTGGAGAGGTCTGTACAGTCGATGTATTCCGCGCCCTCTTCTTCCAAAACCTGCAGCATCTTTTTTGAAACCTCCTGAATCTTAGGCAATTCCGAAGGATGCACATTCTGATACGCAATGGAATTGTAGGGTCCGGCCACAAACGTGACATCCACGCCGCGCTCCTTACAAAGCCGTATCATCGTGCGCAGCTCGTCATAGCGGTACGGTTCCTCAGGGTGGGGCCACAGCGTGTAGGAATGAACATCGAAACTGCCGCCGACATTCAGCCGGTAATTATACCGGTCAGCCTCGGGGCGAGCGCAACTTTGAGGGATTTCGCCCACCCTGCTTGAATCCAGCCAAGTCAAACTCTCGTGAAATTTAGCACTATCCACACGAAAAACGAGGTCTTGATAGTATTTTCGACGAAGTTTATCCGAATAGTAGCCCAAAGCATCCCCTACTCTATTCAAAATGGAAAGATGGGCCACATTAACCTTCCATATTTTTTCAACATCTTGATTTTCAGGTTTATTGGCATGAGAATAGACCGTATAGGAAACATATCGGTGGAAATAATCGGCATTGCTGGAGGCCAACTTGCCACAGCCGTAGGAGGGGTTAAGGAAGAAAATCATTTTCAGGTTCTGGACATGTTTATTGCTCTGAATCAGAGGGAAATAGGTACACGGGGTACGACCAGCTCCGGCAATCACGGAAAAGGCAGCATGAATGCTGGTATCAGCATTCAGGAAATCGAAATAGTTGCCCTTCGGACGAGGATTGGACTCAGACGTACCCAAAACCAGATAGCCGTCATTACGCTTTATGCTCTCCAAAAGCAAATCGGTGTAGAGCGGGTTGTTATCCCTAAGTTCCTGATGCCGAATAGTATAAAGTTGTCCTTTCGTCTTTGGTGCCTGAAATTCCGGAATGCACACCGCCACCAACAGCCAAAAGGCAAGGGCTGTTAGCACAATCACTCCGAGCCGGGCAAGATTCTTCAAACGGTATAACTCTTTCATCAGAACAGCAACTTAAACATTATCACCAGTTTATCAACAGGGTAATTAAAAAAGACCCAACCGATCGTCACGAAAAGGAAAGTGCCGCCAATGCCGGCCACCTTTCGCAGAGCAGTCGGTTCCTCAACAGGTTTCCCATACGTAAGCGACTTATAGACAGAGAGTCCGATTCCGTGCCAAAGGCCCCACATCACGAAATTGAGCGTACTTCCATGCCACAACCCGCACACGAAAAACGTAATCATATAGGCGGTAATGGAGACCACCATCCGACATTTGGCGATGGGGAGCCGGTTGAGGAGCGAAATGACAGGCTTGAAGACGTAAATGAGGAGAAACGTGGAGAAAGTGATGTGCCAACGTTTCCAAAACTCCGAAATATTGGTCGAAAGATAGGGATTGTTGAAATTTTCGGGTGTGCGGACACCCATCATGTAGGCCATGCCGATGGCCATGTCGCAATAGCCGGAGAAGTCGATGTAGATGTAGATCGAGTAGAGCACGGCTGCGGAGACGACAGCGCCCCAGAGACCAAGTTGCGGCAAAAACATCTCATAATCAACGGCGTATGGTTTTATCAAAGGCACAATCAGCAGCGTTTTGACCGCTCCGAGGAAGATGCGCCCGACGACCGCAAACAACATCCGACGGTTGAAGCGCATGTGGGTAGTGCTCAGCCAGTAGTGGAAATTGTTGAGGGTGTCGATGGGCCCGGCCATGAAGGTCGGAAAGAAGAAAAGGTAGTTGAGGTAGGTCAGGAAATCGCGAGTGCGGAGTGTCCCCTTGTAACTCTCCACCAACCAATGGATGATACGGAAAAGGATGTAGGAGAGCCCGAGTTTCTCGACGGAGAGGAAATGTTTGCCCATGGTGTCGGTCCACCAGCCACCGAGCCACGACTGCACAAGTGGATAATTGCGCACAGCGAAAAGAAGGATCAGCAGGGATAGTGCCAATCCCAGCACCCATCCCGACTTCCGTTTCCGGAGCAAGAGTCCCACTCCGTAGGCCAAAAGTGCCAGCAGCGAGAGCAGAAACAGCGACTTCCAAGAGACAATCTGCGTCAGTATCAAGACATTGCCCCCGACAAGCAGGACATTGTTGAGCCAACACTTCCTGAGCGTCCACTTGCAGATCACAAACAAGAGGATGAAGAGGAGGATGGAGAAGAAGAGAGCGTAAGAGGCGAACAACATGAGATAAATAGCAGTAAATCGGTGGCAAAAATAGCATTTTTTCGGTTTGGCAACTAATAACTGCCGACTAACCATCACCCTCCGAAATCGTCGTAATGCACCATCTCCTTCGGAACACCCAGACTGTCAAGCATATTCAGCACAGCCTGCAGCATCATAGGTGGACCGCAGATGTAGTATTCGATGTCCTCGGGTGCAGAATGCGATTTGAGGTATTCCTCGTATATCACGTTGTGGATGAAGCCTGTGGGGCCGGTCCAGTTGT
>JAEEIG010000184.1 GCA_016281255.1 Bacteroidales bacterium | reverse complement strand
TTCGACACCCGTTCCGCTTTCCAGACCTCCGGCATCCGGGTGGGTACGCCCGCCATCACCACCCGCGGCCTGAAAGAGAACGACATGCCCGTCATCGTGGAGATGATCGACAAGGTGCTCTGCGACGTCGAAAACGAGGAACTCATCGCCAAGACCCGCAAGACGGTCAACGACATGATGCACGACCGTCCGCTCTTCGCTTGGTAATCTCTCATTTACAAATACGAAAAACGCCCCGACCGACTCGGGGCGTTTTTTTTTGCTGTGACCTAAACCTGCAAGCCCTACTTTTTCGGATTCTTCTTCCTCCAATTGTCGTAATGCCCCCAGTTGAAGACAAGACCCACTGTGCCCGTAAGCTGCGAGACGTTCTTCACCGAAAAAGCGGCGATGATGTTCTGCGTGCCCGCATAAATGTTCAGATACCCGAGATTGAAGCCCACTCCTATTCCGAGGTTGTCGTAGGAGTGACGCTGCATGGTGTAGGCCACACAGACATCGATGGAGTTGAAGAACAGCCCATCGTAAGCCAGCGTAAGGGAAGGCTGGAAATAGTTCTTGGTGAAACGGAACTGGGTGGCGGCACTCACACGGTGATGCTTGGCAAACTCGTAATCGGCTTGCAGCACCAGCCTCGGGGTGAGTCCCGTCATATATCTGCCGGTAGGCGCGATATCCATCGGGAAATACTGCGCCAACGTGTCCAGCAATTCCTCATAACCCTCCCCGTTCATCAGCGACTGAATCTGCGACTGCGACAAACCGCTGAAAGTGAAAGAGCCGTCTTGGTACATGTCGCCGGCATCATCCACATCGCTGATCATCTGCGTCGTGGAGGTGTTCCAGTTGATGAACCCGAGATCCAGAAGTCCGGCAGACAAATCGAGAGATTCCAGAATCTTGTAGGAGAAGCCCAAATCCAAGCCGAACCCGACATTTCTGAAAACATTCCCCACAATCGCTTTAGCATCATTGGACATCTCGAAATTAAAACCATCCTGCTGGTTAAAAGTCATGGTAAAAGGCACCACGGCGGCGGCACGCATAGCGGCGGCATATGTCATGGAGATGGTGTAATCCGTAGGATCAGTAGTCACTAATGCATCAAAATATTGGGTGTTGATGTTCGCCACACCGAAGAGAAGCTTCGGACGCACCCCCCAGGAGATTTTGTCGTTGACCTGATGGCGGAAACTGACGCCCAACTCCTGATAAGCGTTGAAGTTGATGCCCAATTTCAGGTCCGCCGGCTCGTCCACATACGCCATGTTGCCGTAAATGGGCAATCCGAGCACGTCGCGGGAATAGGTGAAGTCCAAATTGGAACGGAACCGGTGATCCACCGTCAGGAAAAAGCGGTCCTTGATACGGAAACCGAAGCCTAAAATCTCTATATCACTATATACACCCAAATAGTTCTTGTCGCTGAGACTGTTCACGAATTTCGTGGCAGTCAGCACCGTCGGATAACCCTCCGCATTGGTCTCGAAGAGGTTTTTATAACGGACAGGACCCAAATTCACACCCACATGGACATTCCCGGTGGGCAGGCTGACATAACCGTTATAAATAGTGGAACTGGACGGCAGGTCGTTGTGTTGAAAAGGGGAAATCCGCATGAAATGGGTCACATCCAACGCCTGTCCGTTCACCGAAAGGCAAAAGCAGCCCCACACCAGAGCTGTGAATAAAATCTTCCTCATACCCGTCTTTGTTAGTTATTCACCAAGCTGTTTAAATCCACGTTCATCCGCGCTCCCAAATGGAAACGAATAGCCTGAGCCACGTTGATGGAGACCGGCGAGCCATCCGTGTAGAGCCGCGCTTGCAGGATGATGTTGTCGCAGGAGAACATTCTCTGCACCTCCGCGAAGCTCTCTTTGGTGGCAAAAAGCTCACTGGAGCGGGGGGTGTCGCTCAGCGCACTCAGCACCACTTGCGGACCGACAAACAGACTGTCTTTCACCGTACTCGTCTGAGAATCATAAAAATAGGCCTGCAATTGGAAATTCAGCGGCAGACCGTTGGTGATGCCAAGGCGAAGCAAAATATTGGAAAACGCAGACTCGGACGGCAGGTTGAGACCACTGAACGGTATTGTGTCACGGAAGAAGATATCGTCCATGTTCATCTCCAACGGAAGCACCACCGAGACACGCAAACTGATCACCTGGTTGTCGCGGAACACCAATGTCGGCGTGTTGAAACCGTCGGGATTGATAGTAGCATTGCCTTTCAGCTTGAAGTGGTCGAAATCGGGGGAAAGCTGCAAAGATCCGGCAATCGGCAAGTTAACAGGAGTGAACTGCTGGGTGTTACCCGGAATCTCCACGGTTGCTGGTGAATAGGCAAGCAAGGAAGCCGAAGAACCGCCGCCGGAAAGCTGAGCCTGATTCAACACGATGTTTCCACGCACGGGAAAAGTGTTCAGAATCTCGCAAGTGACCTGCGGATTCAACAGCGTCATGCTTCCGGAGATGTGGTCGCGCAAGAACTCGCTGTCGAAATCCCACTCTTTGTCCAAAGGAAGGTCCACCGCGACAAACTTGCCACGAATCTCGGCAAAAGAGACTTGGCTGAAAGCGGCACGATAGTTGAATGTCAGCTGACTTGGCAATGTCCCAGTGTTCGCTTCACAGGAGACCTGCATGAAAAAGTCTATTTCATTGCCAGACGGGACAGTGAGAGAATAACCACTGAGGTCCAACGTGGTCGAATAGGATCCCCCGCTGGACTGCGCTTCAACGTGGAAGGGCTGTCCGGAGGCGCTGGTCAGCTGCGGACATGTGACATTGATACTCGTCGGCTGCGTCAGGTTATAGGTGACCGTCAGCTGGATCTTCCCTGTCTTCAGCGTGGCACTCTCCAAAAGCACCATGTCCGTAGGGAATTGCGCGGTCAAGGTGTCGTTATACAACACCTGCACATTCCCTTGTACGGGCGGCAGCTCGCCCGGGGTGTAGGTCTTGGTCCCCTCCACGGAAATATCGTGGTCGAAATAGGAGTCCAGATACTCCGACGCGGAGATCACCGAGTCGAAAGTATATTCGTAACGGATTTCAAGCGTCCCGTCACTGCCTTGGTGGAGATAACCGACATTGTCGCTCATCTCCAGAATGTCACCGATGGTGTATTCGGCGTTGAGCAACGGGAAACCCCAGTCGCCATTCGCGTCTATCTCGTCAAGCTGGGAGAAATCGAAGGCATTACGGTTGCAGCCGATGAAGGACACCGACATCAACAAAGCCGAAAGGCAAAGGAAAAAAGGTACTGTTTGTCGCATAAGCCATAAAATTATTTACTGCGACAAAAATACAAAAAAAAGGATAACACCGACGACCTGTCGGGCGCCAAATTTCACGCCCTGATAATCCGGACCTTGCCGGTAGCCAGGTTTTCTATGCCGTTATAGACAAAAGTGAACTCATAACTATAGACACCGTCGGGGCAGTTTTCGCCTCCCCAGGTGTTCTTGTAGCCGCTGTTTTGATAAACCACGCGACCGTTTTTGTCACGGACGACCAACTTCGGGGACGAATATTGCTCCAAGCCTTCGATCACGAACAGGTCGTTGACACCGTCGCCGTTCGGGGTGAAGAGGTTGGGGATGCTCAACTTGGCCGGCATCGACCAATCCACGCTCTCGTCGGAAAGATTCTTCAGGACCGGATCGGCAGCCAACTGCTTGGCCAGCGTGGAATTGGAGGGCAGCACCTCCTGTTTGACATTGGATTTCACAGGGGTCTTCTCCACCTTTTCCGGCGCGGCGGGTTCGGTAACGTTCGCAGGTGCCGGTTTTTCCGCCACCGGTTCGGCTTTCCGCTCCACAGGCAGCACCTCCTCGGCTTGTTCCTCCACTACCGGTTCAGGAGCAACGGCTTCCGATTCGGCCACCGACTCAATCTTCTGCAACGGTTTTGCGGCAGCCATCTCCCCGGTTTGGGAACTTTCACCCGAACGGAAGAGCATCCATCCGAGCGTGACGCCTCCCGCCAGCACCAATCCGGCCACGGCAGCGGCCACTGCCTTCTTTGCTTTCGAGAGACCGGACCAGTAAGAGGTTTTAGCGACGGGCATCTCTGCATCGAGACGAGCGTTCAGCTTCTGCCACACATCCTCCGACGGGCGCGCACTGTGATTCTCCAACAAGTCTTTAACTGTGTTCATTGATATATCTATTCGATTTTATTAACCTTTAGTCTTTTTCCAATTTCAACTTATCCATCAGCCATTTTCTCCCCCGCAAATACGAATTGCGGACCGCGTTCTCACTCCTGCCCGTCATCGTGGCGATTTCCGTGAAGGAGTAGTCGTCCACCGCCTTGAGGTTGAACACCACCCGCATCATCTCTGGCATTTGCCGGATCAGCTCCAACAGCTGGTCTGCCACAAGATTCGTCCTGATTTGCTCCTCCTCTTCCACAACCCCCTTCATGTCCATATCTTCCGCATAAACCTCCCTGCGGAAGCGCTTGGAGTTGCGGAAATGGCTGACCGCCACATTGAGCATGACGGACGTCAACCATGTTTGAAAAGAACTTTTGTGCTGAAAGGAACCCAAGCTCTTGAACACCACCATAAAACCTTCCATCAGCACATCCTCCGCCTCCGCATCCGAACTGCTATAACGCCTGCAAAGCCCGTACAGCTTCGACGAATACCTGTCATACAGCTGCCGTTGGCTCCACCGGTCGTTTTCCAAACACCCAGCGATAATCTTTTCAATGTCAGAATCTATCTCCTTCACATTATATTAGTCGCGTGGAGTGGCGATTTTATCACGTGGCGATGAAAATTTATTGCAATGATTTCACAACTGCCTCAACCTCACGCAGATAATCCCTCTTTTTTTCTTGCGGCGCATACACGAACCCATCCACGGTGATACACGAGACACTGTCCGGGGAAATCTGGGTGAAACTGTAGAAGGGTCCGCCCATCTTGTCGCGCACAGAGGCCCACAACCCTCTCAATTCCAAGCCTTGGTGATAGCGAATCTGACGTTTTTCGGCCAACGGATAGCCTTCCAAATCCGCCACGATGGGATAGGCACCCGCCACGGCCCCTTGGATATAGGCTTTGGTGACGCTGTCGCGCTTGGCCACCACATTCTCCTTCGTAAGCTCATACCGGGGCGATTTGTAAATCATCACAAACCTGTCGTTCTTGGGGGTCCGGAAACAGAGCCATAAGAAATCCTTCTCTTCCCTGCCGACAAAATAGCCGTCGGGCACCGTCATCCGGATGCCGAACTTTTCAAATATCTTCTTCTCCAACACGGCATTGTTCAACTTACGATGGGCATTCTGCAGACGGGCGATGTCGTTTTCATACATCGCTTTCACAATCTCGTCCTGGTGGGCAAGGAAGAGTGCCATACAGGAATCCTGATGGTTGCCCTTGATGACGACCAGCACTTGCGGATTGGAGATCGGATTTTTGACAATCTCGAATGTATTGGCCGAATAATCAGGACTATAGTCAAACTGGACAATGTTGCGGTGCCGCATGAACGAAGCCTTGTAATCCGCATTCGAACATTGGATGACATCGAACATCGGTTCCACCTGATTGATGGCGGGTTGGGGTTGCTGCAGCACGTCGTAGATGGCCTTTTTGGCCGAT
>JAEEIG010000183.1 GCA_016281255.1 Bacteroidales bacterium | reverse complement strand
GCGTTTCGAAGGTCTGCACTCCACCACCCTGTTCCACGGCGACACGCCCAGCTCCCTCTTCAGCCTCGAATACTACTGCTGCAAGATATTGCCTGATCAGCAAACGCTACAGAACGGATACAGCGTCCGCTGCGTGAAAGATTGCGAATAACAAGACTTGAGACTTAAGACTTGAGACTTAAAACTTGAAACCTGAAACCTGAAACTTGAAACTTGAAACCAAATGGGGAGCCGATGCGGTTCCCCATTTTTATATCAACTTCTTTCTTATGAAGCCCGAAGGGCTGACAGAATACAGGCAGCGGCGTAATCCCCCGCAAACCCTATTTTTCCCTCCTCCACTGCTTCCGCATGAAGGCGCTGGCGAGCTGGTAGCAGCTGTCGAACTTCAACGCGTCCAGATAATACATGCTCAAATAGCGGAAATAGAAGGCGTGACCCTCCTTTTCCAGGAGATGGCTCTCGAAGGAGGTGGTGCCCATCTCCTTCAGCCGGTCGGCGATCACCCTCGATCCATAGACGTAGGGCAGACCGGGAACAGAGAAGGCATAGCCCGAGTCCACCGGCAAGATAATGTCCTTCTCGCCATGAATCAGACACACGGGCGTCACCTCGTCGGCGTCAATGTAGCCGGTGTTGAAAATGCTGCCCCAGAAGAGCACCGCACCCGCCACATCGAAGGTGTGACGCTTCATTTCGGCGCTTCCGGTGGAATGCATGGAGGAGAGGGCCGGCTCTTCAAAGGTTTCGGCAGGCCGCTCATCCTCGTCCATGTAGAGCGCATGGATGATGGCCACCGCGCCCGCCGACTGTCCCAAAAGGAAGATGCGGGTGGTGTCGATACCATATTTCTCGTAGTTGGCCTTGAAGAAGCGCACCGCCGCGCTCACATCCTGCGCCGCCATGTATCCGGTGCGCACCAATGACTTATACGAGAACTCCGTGGCCGACATCAGCCGGTAGTCGATGGAGGCGGCCGCATAGCCGTTCTCCGCAAAACGGTTGCACCAGGCCACCATGTCGGTCCAGTCGCGGGTGCCCACCACAAAACCGCCGCCGAACAGCGTGATCACCAACGGACGCAACGTGTCGCCAGGATTGTCGGGCTCATAGAAATCGAAACAAAGCTTCTGCATCTTGTCCTTCCCCGGAAACTGAGCAGAACAATAGGGAATGCCCTTCTTGATGTGCACTTTCGCCGACTGCGCGAAGCCATTGCCCGCGACAAACACAACGAGCGCCAAAACGGCCACTGAGATGATAAACGGATGACGGTTCATTTTTCTGTTCATTTCAAAACCCCCATAACGCAACAATCGGGATTTTATTACAAAAAAAAGGCAATAGTGTCGGGACACACTATTGCCTTTTGCCTATTGCCTTTTGCCTGTAAATCAGAACCGGACTCTCACACCGCCGAGCAAGTTAATCCCCGCCTGCGGGAAATAGTAGGCGTCGTAGTACTTCTCGTCACCGATCATGCCGGTGTAAAGCGCGGCATTGGTCTCATACTTCGCGTTGAAGAGGTTGTTGACGTTCAGGAAGAGTTCCAAATCCTTCAAAGCCTTGAAATGGAAGGTGTAGGAGAGACGGAGGTTGGTGTAGGTGTAGGGTTTCAGCACGTAGGCCTCGTCGCCGGAGTTGTCCAAATACTGCTTGCTCACGAATTTGGTGAGAAGGTCGATGTTGAAGTCCTTCAACGGGGTGAAGGTGAAGGTGTTGCCGATCACCACATTCGGGGAGTAGGCAATGGGGGTGTTGCCGAGCTGCTGCTCCACATAGCCGCCGTTCTCCCAATCCTCAATGTAATGCGTGTAGTTGAGGATGCGGTTCACGCTGAAACCGCCGTTGATGTGCCAGGTGAAGAACCTCACGGGACGGTAGGCGGCAGACAGCTCGATACCCACGCGGTAACTCTTGTCCACATTGACCATCAAGGGGTCGCCGGTCTGGTCGAGCTCGCCGCTACGCACCAGCTGGTTCCGGTAATACATACCATACAACGTGGTGTTGAAGAAGTATTTGTCATTATAGTTCATGTAGCTGAACTCCAAGTCGTAGAGCGTTTCCGGTACCGGTTTGCGATCGTCGGGGGCACCCACGAGGTCGTTGCGCGTGGGTTCGCGGTTGGCCGTGGCAAAGGAGAGGTCGAAGCTGTGTTTCACCTTGGGACGCTGCAGGTAATAATGCAATCTGATTTTAGGGTTCACGAAGTTCCAGTGATACTCCTGCGGGATAGGGGTCAGCTCGTCGTTAACCCCCTCAATGTCGTAATCCACGCGACGATACTGAAGCTCGGCATTCACGGAGAAGTCTTTAATCCAGTAACTTAACGCGCCAAAAGCCTTGGACTGCAGTTTCTCGCCCGTGCCGCGATACCACTCGTACATGGCCGGACACTCTTTCACCCGGTCGGGCTGCACCCAAACAATGTCGCCGTAGTGGTTGCCCATGTAGTTGCTCACATCCAAGCCTGCCACCCAGGACAAGCCTTGAGAGATGTGGTTGCTGAAAGAGGTGGAACCATCATATTGTGCATGCACGCCATAGTAATAGTTATCCAAATATTTCTGGGTAACGAGGTCGGTGCGTTTCTGGTCTTCATACAAAGGTTCCAAACCGTATTTGACGATTTTCTTGTCATCCTTATACTGTTCATAGTAGCCGTAACCACGTGTCAGATAAGGCATTACCTGAAGACTGTGGCGTTTGCTCCAGTCCTTGTTGTGCCATTTCTTCACATATTCCAGCTGGTAGAAGGTCTGCGTGTAGTGGTCCATGGAGTTCTCATAATAGTGACGCACGCCATTTTCGTCGTAATATTCGCCGCAGGAGTTGTAGGTGCGGTTGGTGGCGAGGCTGTCGTACGGCACGCCGTTCCAGGCCAGACCGGAGTTTTCTTTACCGAAAAGCATATTGAAGCGCAACACGCCATTGTCCTTGTTATTCTTAAAATCACGAAGGTCGAGTTGCGCGGTGAGGAAGCCGGAGTTTAAGCGCACCCCGGAGTGGTCGATGTAGCCGTTGCTGCGGATGTCGGAGAAAGAGGCCAGCATGGAGAAGCGTTTGCCGATAAGGCCGGTTCCCGCGCTCACCATGTTGTCGAAGGTGTTGAAAGAACCATACGCGGTACGCGCCTCCGCGAAGGGTTTCTCAGGAATGTCGCGGGTGACGAAATCGACACGGGCACCGTAGGAGGTGCTGCCGACCGTGGTGTTGGCGCCGCTCTGCAGGCTCACCTGCTCGATGTAGGTGGCCATGTCGGGGAGGTTCACCAACCACGAGCCCTGCGACTCGGCATTGTTGATCGTCACGCCGTTGAGGGTGGTGTTGATACGGGTCTGGTCGATGCCACGGATGAACAAGTAGGTGGCGCCGAGGCCGTTACCCGACTCGGAGGTCACCACCACGGAGGGCATCATCTCCAGCAGGTTGTTGACGCTGCCGTTGCCCTGCAGCGCGCGGATCTGCGGCATCGACATCGTGGTGATGTTGGCAGAGGTTTGCACGGTCGGCTTCGTAAATTGGATCGTCACCTCTTTCACCGTCCCGCTCTGCACGGTATCCGGCTCCTGCGCGAACAGTGCTGCCGGAGTGAAAACAAAACTTGCCAAGGCCAACACAGCACCAACTGCCTTAAACCTTAAACTTTCAACCTTAAACTCTAAACTTTTAAACATAACTCTAACAGTTTGGTTATTAATAAATTAAAACATCACTGAAAGAGGGATAATGAAATGAAGAAGCGTTTGTCTCCCTACGGCGGCATTATCCGCATCAGGTTCAACGGGTCTGATCTCAGCCTTTCGGCACCCCTTTCAAAACGGCGGCAAAGATACAAAAAATGTTTACATGTTTACACGTTTACAGGTTTACTGGTTTAAGCCAGTAAGCCCCTAAGCCTGTAAGCCTGTAAGCCTGTAAGCCTGTAAGCCTGTAAACCTGTAAGCCTGTAAACCTGTAAGCCTGTAAGCCTGTAAGCCTGTAAACCTGTAAGCCTGTAAACCTGTAAGCCTGTAAACCTGTAAGCCTGTAAACCTGTAAGCCTGTAAGCCTGTAAACCTGTAAGCTCCTAAGCTCCTAAGCTCCTAAGCTTGTAAGCGCTAATTCGGCGGCGCGTTGTTCAGCGCCTTTCACGGAGTTGCCGACGGCCTCCGACAACGGGTTGCCGTCCATTTCGATGTGTGCGCGGAAGAGGTCGCGTTCGGCGTCAGGCTCCGCCTCGTGGGAGAAAACCACCTTGTGATGATGGTGCTGGGCCCAGATGAGCAAACGACTCTTATAGTCTTTGTCCTCCTCCAGAATCGCGTCGATGTCGAG
>JAEEIG010000182.1 GCA_016281255.1 Bacteroidales bacterium | reverse complement strand
CTGGTAGGAAAATTCCGTGAACGACATGCCGTCGCCCTCGCCGTTAAAGCGCTTCTTCACGGAAACCTTCGCCATCATATAGTTGACGGTCAGGTGTTTGCCGACATCACGAATAAACTCCAGAAAGGAGAACTTGCTCATCCAGTCGTAATTGTTGACCAGCAGAGCGGCATTGGGTTCCTTGCTGTCGAAGTCGAGGAACTTGCTCAGCTGCTTCTTGATGCACTCTTGGTTGTGACGCAATGTCGCCTCGTCCAACAGGTTACGCTCTTGGCTCTTGCCGGACGGGTCGCCGATCATGCCGGTGGCACCTCCAAGCAGCGCGATGGGACGGTGGCCGCAACGCTGGAGATGCGAGAGCATCATGATGCCCACCAAGTGGCCGATATGCAGTGAATCCGCCGTCGGGTCGATGCCCAAATAGACGGAGCAAACTTCTTTGTTAAACAACTCTTCGGTTCCGGGCATGATGTCGTGCAACATGCCGCGCCATCTCAATTCTTCTACGAAATTCATTTTTGTAACGGTTATAGGTTATGGGTTATTGAAACTGTTGGTGGTTGGTGGTTGGTAGTTGGTGGTTTTAACATACACACTTACCGTCTTTATTGTCAATTATCACATACATTGCAGATTGTCACGGCATCACCATGGTGACTTTCCACTGGCCGTTCTCTTTGACGAGATTCCATTTGCCGGTATGGGGTTTTCCGTCAATGAGGGCATTTGAGGTACTCGTGGCGGTCGAATCGGTAAGGTCGTCCACGGTGATTGACTCGAACTCCACCTTGGAGTCGCGCATGGCGTCCAGTCGCTCGGTTTGGCCCTTCATTCCATCCTGGATGGTCTTGACCACCACCTGGGATTTCTTGCTCGAATATTGGTACATGTGAGTGAAATCTCCCGTGTAGAAGGCTTTTGCAAAGGCCTCCGTGACAGCTTCCGGGGTGTTTTTCTTCTTTCCGTTCTGACATGCGCACCCCAACACACAAACACATGCCAACAGTACGATCCAAAGTCTATGCTTCATTTCTTGAGTATTATTAACGAACGGCAAAGATACAAATTCTTTGTATCGGTCGTCACCTCGGGAAAAAAAATGTACCTTTGCCGCCGAAAAACAAGACGACGAAGATTATGGTTCCTGAGATACTGCGACCGGCAGCCGCCGGCAACGACAACTTCTTCCTCATCGCAGGTCCCTGCGTAGTGGAAGGCAAAGAGATCACCCTGCGTATCGCCCGCGAAATCAAGGAGATATGCACAGAATTATGCATTCCGTTCTGCTTCAAAGCCTCCTACAGAAAAGCCAACCGTTCCTCGCTGCACTCCTTCACCGGCATCGGTGACGAGGAAGCGCTGGAGGTGCTCCGGACCGTGAAGGAGACGATGAATCTTCCCATTGTGACGGACATCCACGCGGCCGAGGAGGCCGTTTGGGCGGCAAAGGTAGCCGACGTCCTGCAAATTCCGGCGTTCCTCTGCCGGCAGACCGACCTGCTGGTAGCCGCCGCCAGGACGGGCAAGACCGTCAACATCAAGAAAGGGCAGTTCCTATCGCCGGAAGCCATGCGCAATGCCGTCGAGAAGGTGCGTGAGGCCGGCAACCCTAACGTGATGCTCACCGAGCGGGGCACCACTTTCGGCTATCAGGACCTCGTTGTCGATTTCCGCGGCGTGAAGGCGATGCAGGAGAACCGGTGTCCCGTCATCCTCGACTGCACCCATTCGCTGCAACAGCCCAACCAGCCGTCAGGGGTCACTGGCGGCCGTCCCGACCTCATCGAGACCATCGCCCGCGCCGGCGTGGCCGTCGGCTTCGACGGTCTCTTCATGGAGACGCACCCCGAACCTTCCAAAGCTCTCTCCGACGGGGCCAACATGCTCCCGCTCCATCAGCTTCGTCCGCTCCTGGCCAAGTTAATCCGAATCCGGCAATCTATTCTATAATTCGTTTCAGGTTTCAGGTTTCAAGTTAGCGTGGAACCTGAAACATGAAACTTGAAACTTGAAACTTGAAACATGAAAAAAATCCACTACCTCATCATCATCGCATTGGCACTCCTGTGCTATGCCAACACCCTCACCCTGCACTTCGCGCTTGACGACCGCATGGTCATCCTGGAGAGCAAATACACCATCAAAGGGGGATGGGAATCCGTGAAGGCCATCTTCACCGAGGACACTTTCACCGGCTATTTCGGCAGCGACCACGCCATCGTCGCGGGCGGTCGTTACCGACCCATGTCGCAACTGACCTACATGATCGAGTTCCAGCTGTTTGGCAAAGACATCCGCGAACGCATCGGCGACTTGGACGACTACTACAACCTCCACAACGGCGATCACGAAGCCTACTTCTACGACACGCCTCTGCCTTTCGTCTGCCACCTGATGAACTTGCTCTATTTCATCCTGTTATGTCTGATTCTTTACGAAGTGCTCGCCCGGATTTTCCCGCAGTACGAAGGTAAGAAATGGTACCAGTCGTTAGCCTTCCTTGCCGTGTTGCTTTTCACCGTGCACCCCATCCACACCGAGGCGGTGGCCAATGTCAAAGGCCGTGATGAGATTTTCGCCATGCTGGGCGCCCTCGTTTCGCTCTGGTGTTCTCTCCAATACGTGGACAGTCGCAAATGGTACTGGCTGGTTCTGAGTCTCATCGCTTTCACCTTCGGCATTTTCTCCAAGGAAAACGCCATCACCTTCCTCGCCGTGGTGCCACTCGCGCTCTACTACCTCAAAAGCGACAACAAACGTCCGATCGACTATCTTATCACCCTGATACCCATACTCATAGGCAGCGTTTTCTTCTTGATTGTCCGTGCAAAAGTGCTCGGCAGCATGATGCAGCCCGACATGACCAGCAACATCCTCAACAACCCGTACGTCCACTCCACGCGCGCGCAACAGATTGCCACCACGCTGGTCACTTGGGGCATATACCTCAGACTCCTCTTCTTCCCGCATCCGCTCACCCACGACTACTATCCGCGCCAAATCGCCATCACCGACTTCAGCAATCCGCTGGTATGGCTGATTTTAGCGGGTTGCATCGCGCTTGTGGGCTATGCCGTCTGGAAACTGAAAAAGAAGAGTGTGCCCGCCTTCGCCATCCTGTTCTTTGTCATCACTTTCTCCATCACCTCCAACCTGCTCTTCAACGTGGGCACCTTCATGAACGAGCGTTTTGTCTTCGTGGCTTCGGCGGGGTTCACGCTGTTGGTGGGCTGGTGGCTTTACCTGCTGGCCACGTCCCAGTCCCCTGTCTTGCGGAAAACCGCTGTCGGGATCACCGGGGTCGTCTGCCTGCTGTTCGGCATCAAAACCTTCACCCGTAACTTCGCTTGGATGGACGACTTCACCCTCTTCCTCACCGATGTAAAGACCTCCGAAAACAGCATCAAGTGCAACATTTCGGCGGGCGGCAGCTGTCTGCAGATTTGGAAGAAGAGCCACAAAGAACGCGACAAACGCGATGCTTACAAATATTTGGAAAAGGCGTTGAAATTGGACGACCACGCTCTGAACGCCTACCTGTTGCTCAGCGAGTTGGCCTATCTGGACGAGAATCCCGAACTGGCTCTGCAAGCCGCTCGCAACGCCAACCTGATCGACCCTGAAAATCCGCAGGCGAAAAATCTTCTGGAGATGGCCGGCAACTCCATGAAAGCGCATGAACTCGATCCCGTCAACAAGCTCCTCAACGAAGGGAAGGTGGACGAAGCATGGCGCGAAGTCAACAAGATTTTGGAGAAAGAGCCCGACAACATCGTCGCCAAGAATGTGAGAGGCAATGTGTTAGGCCGAGGTTACGGTCGTTTGGACGACGCCATCAAGGTTTTCGAAGAGATTGTGGCCGAAAATCCGGAATTTTCCAGTTCGTGGGAGAACATGGGCATCTGCTACGCCATCAAGAAGGATTTCGCCAACGCCGAGCGCTGCCTGATGCGCGCCCTCGAGCTCTCCCCTGACAACGACAACATCCGCCTAAATCTGTACTATATGTACAAAGACAAAGGGGATGAGGCCAGCGCGGAGAAGTACAAACCATGACGCTTTGACTTTGACTTTGACTCCGTCTATCCAACAAACCCCTAAGCTTGTAAGCCTGTAAACCTGCAAGCCATAAAAATTGTATTTTCGCACCTTCAAAACCAAAACCACATTATGGCCTTAGAACAACTTCTGGAAAGAATTAAGAATCAGAAAGTTATCATATTAGGATTCGGCAAGGAGGGCATTTCCACCTACCGTTTTATCCGGCGGCATTTCCCGAAGATGAACCTTGTCGTTGCCGACGGTAACGAGAATCTGAAGACCGACGACATGGCTGACAAGCACGTCAAATTCATCAAAGGGAAGGACTACAACCGCAATCTCAACAACTACGACCTGATTTTCAAGAGTCCGGGCATCAGCTTCAACATGCTGGACTATTATATTGAGAACGAGAAGATCACTTCGCAGACGAACCTCTTTTTGGAGTATTTCCACGAGCAGGTCATCGGTGTGACCGGCACCAAGGGCAAAAGCACCACGGCCTCGCTCATCTACCATCTGTTGAGCCATTCGCGCGGCAACGTCTTCTTGGCGGGCAACATCGGCACTCCGTTCTTCGACATCGTGGAACAGATTGATGCCGAATCACTTGTAGTGGCGGAACTCTCGGCGCATCAGCTGGAGTTCGTACACCACTCGCCCGACTACGCCGTGTTGCTCAACATCTACCAGGAGCACCTCGACCATTTCAACTCATTCAACAACTACCAGAACGCGAAGACCAACATTTTCAAGTTTCAGCATCAGGGCAACTTCCTGGTTTACAACGGAGACGACGAGCATATCCCCGGATGGGTGAAGGGCAACAAACCCGAAAGCGACATCTGTGTTTTCGGCACGCAAATACACCCGGGGTTGCACGCGCGCTGCCACAACCACCTCATTCGCTTCATGAACGACGGCGAGATTGTGGACGAGTACGACCTCATCGACTACAAGAACCTGCCTGGCACGCACAACTATTTCAACATCATGGCCGCCATCGCCATCAGTCGCAGGTTAGGGGTGAAACACGCCGACATCATGGATGCGCTGCAAACCTTCAAAGGGCTACCGCACCGCATCGAGTACATAGGCAAGTTCAAGGGCATCGAATTCTACAACGACAGCATCTCCACCATCCCCGAATCGGCCATCGCTGCAGTGAGGGCCCTTCGCGGTGTGGAGACCCTCATTCTCGGCGGCTACGACCGTGGCATCGACTACCAAGTGCTTATCGACTTCCTCAAGGAGAACCCGATCCAGAACATCGCGTTTACGGGTCCGGCCGGCCACCGCATGTCAGAGATGTGCCGCGAGCAGAACGCGCTGCCCCAAAACCACATTGAAACGGATGACTATCAAGAAATTGTGCGCTTCGCTTACAATAAAACCCCGCAAAACGGCGTTGTCCTCCTTTCGCCCGCCGCCGCCAGCTACAACCAGTTCAAGAACTTCGAGGAACGCGGCAACCTCTTCAAACAGTTAGTAATGAGTAATTCGCAATTATGAAAAAACACCTTCTTACCATCCTCAGCTTGGCGTTGCTTCTCAGCGCCTGCGGACAAAAAAACAGCCAAAACACCACGGAGCAATCCCAGACACCGGCCACCGAAAACAGTTACGGCCACCTGAATCCGGAACAGGAAAACGCCTCCGCCAAGAAGGCCGAAGATCTCTCCGGGAAAGTCATCGCACTGACTGCCGACGAGTTTCTGGAGCGAGTCACGGAAATCGATCCTGCCTTAGGCCTTCGCTACAAAGGCAACACGCCTTGCATGGTGGATTTCTACGCCGACTGGTGCAAGCCCTGCATGCAGCTGAAGCCTGTCACGGAGAAGCTCGCCGCAAAGTACAAAGGCCAACTGATCATCTACAAGGTGAATGTTGACAAAGCTCAGGACATCTGTCAGGCACTGAGTATCAGCAGCATCCCCACCCTCTTCTTCTTCAAGCCCAACGAACAGCCCGGCAAAATGGTCGGTGCCCCGACGGAAGCGGAGCTCGAAAAGGTCATACAGGACTTCCTGAAGTAGCCATTGACTTTGACTTTTGTCTTTAATCCTTAAAATTTCAGCCATCCCAATGCGGAATCTCGGACTCCTATTCGCGATACTGCTGGCGTTCGCATGTGCACATGCGCAAGTGCCGGCGGATTCGCTTATGGGACTGTTCGAGCGATGGAATATGCGG
Source organism: Bacteroidales bacterium (assembly GCA_016281255.1). GTDB lineage: Bacteria > Bacteroidota > Bacteroidia > Bacteroidales > WCHB1-69 > F23-D06. The sequence continues at coordinate 1,793 of JAEEIG010000182.1, read as the reverse complement.
CTGGGCGAACTCGACCACGAGGATCCGGAGATTGTGTCGCTGCACTACCTTTTTTTGCAGGACATCCGCAAGGAGATGGGCAAGGTCGAGGCGCAACTGAACACCACGTTGGCTCGGAGCAGAAAGACGGACTTCTACGCCACGAAGCAGGCTTTCCGGCACGTGCAAAGCAAGGCGGAACAGCTGAACGTGATCTTCTCCGAACGCAAGGCACTTGTTGACCACGAATTCTACTTGCGGGCGGTGGAGGAGATGAACTTCCGCGACACCAACCGCGCGATGTACAACCTCGAACGGGCGTTGCAATACAACCCGCACAACCCCGACGCGATGCTGCTGAAGTGCAAGATTCTGCTGGCGCAGAAGCAATTCCAGCCTTGCGTGAACCTTATCCATCAGGTTTACACGCAGACGGAGCTCAGCGAAAAGCAGGAGATGGCCGTTTCCGACTTCACGCTGGAACTTTACGACAAACTCTACACCCACGGCAGCGATTTGGTGAAGGTCGGACGGTCGGCCGAGGCCTTGGAGGTCTTCCTCGCTTTGGAGCACTTCTGCAACAACATGCCCAGCGGCTACTGCAACGACGACTACTACAAGGGCATCCTGCTCTCGCGGGAGGGCGTTTACGAATCGTACCTCAGCATCGCCCGCGAAGCCGAAAAACGCGGTAACCGCGAAATGTCGATGAAATTCTATCGATATGCGGAGGAGTATCTGAAAAAAAGCGAAGAGAAGTGACACTGGTCCCTAACACCCTAAGCCAACATTACAAACCCATAACATGAAACGAGCTATCCCTTTCAGCACCATTGAGTTGCGAAAAGCGCGCTGCATCACCGATGTGACGTTAATTCACCCGGAGACGGAGAGCCGCGTTTGGGGACAAACATTGGAAGCAATAATCGATGAACACTAACGAAGCTCCCTTTATCGGCGTCAACCGCCACCGCATCGGGGTGGACGGCGAGGGCGTGACCACCTTGGCGGCCTTCCACGGCTGTCCGCTAAGATGCCGTTACTGTCTGAACCCCAGTTGTTTGGATGCGGGTGCCCGCGTGCATAAGTTCACGCCGGAAAGCCTCTACCAGCAGTTGCTGATTGACGACCTCTACTTCGTGGCCACGGGCGGCGGAGTCTGTTTCGGCGGCGGGGAACCGTTGTTGCGCCCCGAGTTCATCCGCCAGTTCCACGCCCTCTGCGCCGGACGCTGGAAAATCACCCTCGAGACCTCGCTCAACGTGCCGCTGAAATCCCTGCAGACGGTCGCACCGATCGTCAACGACTTCATCATCGACATCAAGGATACCAACGACGAGATTTACAAGGCTTACACACTAAAATCCAACACACAGGTATGGGAAAACCTTTCATGGCTCGCCACCAACTACGACCGCGAGCACGTGATTATTCGCTTACCGCTGATTCCGGAGTTCAACACCGAAGAGGATGTGGAACGTAGTGTGAAAAGATTACAAATGTTAGAGTTTGGGAAATTTGACCGGTTCACGTATAAAGTGAACTAGATCGTAAGTTTCAGGTTTCAAGCTCAAAGAGAACAGATATACGTGGGGATTAACAGCCGCCCTTCGGTTTATTATATCTCCTGTTCGGCATGATAAAATAGTAGATGAGATCCCCGCAAGAACATTCGTGGTAGATATAGCCGTAGAGCTGCTCCGACGATACAGCGGTAACACGTTCCTCGTCAAGACTGCACGGAAAGATTTCGCGGCCGCGCGCATTGACATAGCCTATCCTGTTATTCGTATCGTAAACTGCCCAATAGGTCT
>JAEEIG010000181.1 GCA_016281255.1 Bacteroidales bacterium | reverse complement strand
TCGGCGCGTTGCAGCAGGTCGATCACCTCTTCGTTCTCCTCGGTGGGCAGAATCACGGAGTTGTGCTTCTTCTTGCGCACCCACGAGAGCGCGGTCATGCTGTCGGTGTAGATCGGGATGCCGTAGCCCTTCTGCTTGATGAGCGCCAGGCCGTGCACGATGGCCAGGAACTCGCCCACGTTGTTGGTGGCGCGCGGGAACGGCCCCTTGTGGAACCACTCCTGCCCGGTCTCGGTATAGACGCCGCGGTATTCCATCACCTTCGTCACGGAGTTCCATGCCGCGTCCACCGACAAACTCTGCAGAATCGGCTTCGGCTGGTTTTGCAACAGCAGCAGCTGCTTCGCGGAATTCTTCTCCGAAGGGTGCGCTTTGTAGAATTTCTCGAAACCCTGCTTGAAGGCGGCTTCGGCCTCCGATTTGCTCTCAAAAGACTTGTATCTGGCGTTCTCGAACTGATGGACCTGCTGCTTGCAGTCGTTCCAATTGTCGTAAACGCCGGGGGTCTTGCCCGTCCATACCACGTAATATTTTTGTTGCTTTGCCATCTTCAAATTTGTTATTTTTGCCGCCGCGTTTGCCTCGCGGTTTTAGCGTGCAAAGGTACAAAATTTCGGATTTGTAAAACCGAATATAGACACCTGTGAATAATTGAAATAAAACATTGAATATGAAAAAAATAAACTTCAAACATGGATTTTGGGCGGTGGCTGTCGCCGTTCTGCTGACTTCAACGCTGGTGTCCTGCAGACCCTATTCGAAGAGCCATGTCCGCAAGAACTTTTCCATCTCGGTGTCGCAAGAGTTCCCGAACACCAACTGGGCGTTCGAACAGGAGGTGATGGAATTCAATTTCGACATCGAGGATACCGCCACCTATTTCGACATCGCCCTGTCTCTTCTTTACGACAGCTCCGTCGTGACGCTGAAGGAGATCCCTCTCACGCTCACCCTGACCAGTCCCGACGGCATGAAATCGGTTGCCACCAGCCAGTTCCTGCTCGACCCGAAGGCCAATTCGAACGTCCATCCGGAAGGCAACGGCAACAAAATGATCGCCGACGTGGTGGTTTATCCGCACCGCAAACTCAAGACCGCCGGCACCTACAACCTGACCGTCTATCGCCGCGCTGAAAAGGCCGACAACTACGGCTTCATCAGCCTCGCCACCAATGTGACGGTCTCCAAGGAACAAAAATAGCCCGGACATCGTCCCATCATCCCATCATCGCATCATCGCATCATCCAAATTACATCCCTCCTTGTCCGCTGCCGCTGCTCTCGCTGGCGGCGCCTTGGCGGGCTTGGTTCTCCAGCTCCATCTTTCCGAATCTGAGCGTGAAGCCCAACGCCACTGTACGGGAATTGTACTTGTATGTGCCGTGCGACACGTAGTAGGGACTGTCGTTGTCGAATCCCCAGCTGTTCCAGTTGAAGATGTCGTTGGCGTTCAGATAGACCGAAAGCTTCTTGTCGAAGAAGTCGGCGCGCAGACCCGCATTGATGCTGTAGTGGGCGTGGGTGCTGCTGAACAGGGAAATCGAAGGCGAACCGTAGTAGCCCGACACGTTGATTTCCAGACGTTTCCATAATTTGGCCCATACACTCATGTTGAAGCTGTAAGACCACATCTGCTGCTTGTAGAATTCGTTGTCGTACATCGTTTCTATGTAACGGTGATAGACGTTGGCGTAGAGGCGTATGTTGAACATGGCGTTCGGACGGTACATGGTGTTGACCTCCAAGCCGGTGTTCATCGCCTTGCCCACGTTCACGGGATAGGTGAAGGAAACCTGACGGCCGTAAATCTCGTGGTAGGCGGGCACCGTGATTTCGTCGATGTCCCGGGTTTTGGCGCGGTAGTAGAGCGTCACGCCCACAGAACCGAACTTCTCCCAGTATTTCTGCCAACCCGCTTCCACGGAATGTGTCAGGATGGAGTTCAGGTCGGGGTTGCCGCCGTAGAAGCTCTCCTCTTCGTATTTGACAAAGCGGGTGAGGTTTTCGGCATCCGGGTTGCTGCTGCGGAAGGTGTAGCTCAGGCGGAAGTTGTGCATCGATTCGGTGCGGTACGACAGGTGCAATGACGGGCGCACGTGGAAGAAGTTCCGCCGTACGGCGAAGGTGTCGGGCACGATTTCGGGGTAGAGGATGCTGGTGTAGGTGTGCTCCAGGCGCACGCCCGGCTTGATGGTGAAGTTGCCGAATTTGTGCTGCAACGTGAAGAAGACCTGGTTATCGACTTCCGGTGCCAGGCTCCGGTAGCTTCGCATCTCGTCTTTCACCCATACCCCATTGTCCAGCGTGTCCAAATAGCTGTATTCGTTGGACTGGGTGTATCCGCCGTAATAGCCGAGTGAAATCTCGCCGTTTTCCGAGTAGGGACGGTTATACGTCAATTCCGCGCTCACGTCAAAAGAGCCGCTGCGGTTCTTTTCGTCCATGGATCGCGTGTATTCGGTTGGCGAGAGGTAGATTTTGTCTGTCTTGCCCACATTCCCCCATCCCCAGCTGCTTGCGTTGACATCCAGGGAGAGGTTGTGGCCATTCTGGTCGAAATTGTGCAGATAATAGAGCCCGAAACCCGCCCAATGGCTTTTGTTTTTGCTGGAAGACAACGATTTGTACTCTGTAAGGGAATTCTCCAGATACATATCGCGGTAGGTCTCGGAATAGCCGTTGAAGTTGCGCAAGCTCGGCCAAAAACCGCTCCACAACGAGATGCTGTTCATGCTGTCGATCTGGTAATCCATGTTGAAATGGATCCCGCCGCCGAAGTTGTGGCCTTTGGAATAGGAGGAGTCGGTCTCGAAACTCACCGTGTCGCGGCCTTCCAACCCGGGCTGGAAGATGGTGATGTCGGACTTGTTCAGGTAGCGGTCCATCGAATAGGAGAAGTTGCTGTAGAGGTTGATGGAGAGTTTCTCGTTGCTCCAGACGTATGAAATCCAAGGACTTGCATAAGGTTTGATGGAGGCGTTGGTGCCGAAGCTGATGAACTGGTTCTTCATCACCTTGGTGGTGGTCACGATGTTGATGATGCCGTCGGCTTTGGAACCGTAACGCGCCGAGGGGTTGGTGATGACCTCCACGTGGTCGATGCTGTTGGCGGGCATCTGCTGGAGGTAGGTCTTGAGGTTTTCGGCGTTCATGTGCGAGGGCTTGTCGTTGATCCAGATCTCCACGCTGGAAGCGCCGCGCAGGGTGACGTTGCCCTCCACATCCACGGAGACGCCTGGCGCGTTCTGCAGCACGTCGGAGGCCGTGCCGGTCTGAACGGTGGGGTCTTCGGCCGTGTTGTAGTAGGTCTTCTCGCCGTCCACGGCGAACAGCGGCCGCTCGCCCTTCACCACCACTTCGCTCAAGGAGGTGGTGCCCGCCGTCATCTTGATGGTCCCGATGTTCATCGTCTTGTTCACCGACAGGGACTGCTCATAGTTCTCGTAGCCGACGAAATAGACCGCCAGACGGTAGTTCCCGTCGGGCACCATCTTCAGCTCGAAATCGCCCTTGTCGTTGGCGGCGGTGTATGCCACCAGCACGCTGTCGCTCAGTCGCAACAGACTCACATTGGCGTATTGCACGGGCTTTCCGCTGCTTCCGTCGGTGAGGTTGCCGGTAACGGTGTTTTGTGAAAATGCTGAAAAACAGCATGTTAACAATAAAAAGAGACTTGATAAAGTCCTGACGATTGTTTTACGTGTCAATGCCATGATTCTTGGTTTATTGTTTTAAAGGTGCAAAAATACATATTATTCAGAACGCTCGTTTTTTTTCTTTGACGCACAACTGCCCCGTTTTACTACACAATGGTTGGACAATTATTTAGACGGAAAATTACCATAATCGTGCCAAGGATAGTAATTCACTGGTTGTAAATATTTTATAAATAAACAAAACAGGATTGTCCGTCAAAAAAATGGACAACCCTGTAAAAATATTATTCATTTGCCTGATATCTTATTCTTGGAGAGGGATTTTGGAGAAGAGGAATTCCTGCTGGTTGTTGCCGGTGGTATAGAGGTACTCGCCGTCAAAGAAATCCACGGCGCGAAGCAGTTGGTCCCCGTGGGTGAGCACCCGTTGGGTGATTTCTTGTTCGGGAGTGAGGCGCATCAGCACACTCGCCCATTTGTCGCCCTTGAATTTGAAGCCGGAGATGGTGCAGACCACATCTTTGCCGGGGTAGGGGATGTTCTTGGTGTCGTCGGTGAACATGAAGTACAAGTCGTTGTGGTGTGCGAAAGCGGAATAGGAGATGTTGTGGCTCGGCCAGTCACGCTCTTGCGGTTGGGAGCCCATGCCGGCGGCCTGCTGTTTCTCCACCATGGTGAATTTCGCCTCTCCGTTTGGTAACAAGGTGGAAACCAAGATGTTCTTGGTGAGCATTTGGTAGGAGTAAGATTTCATGTTCGGATCGTAGATGGCTTTGACCAACCGGTGTTCGCCACAAAGTGCCAGGCTGCCGTTCTCCAGCTCGAAGATGTCTTTGGCGGTGATGGAGTATTGTTGGTTGCCCAGCACGGTTGAAAAACGCACCCAAGCGTTCTTCTCCACATAGTTATCGCTGAATCCGAAATGCTGTATCTCGGTGATGTCCTCGGAACGAGTGTCGAACTTGAAGAAGAAGAAACCGTTTGTCTTTAACGAGGTGTTGGTCATGGATTCGGTGTAATAACCCGCCACGGCAACGTTGCCGTTCTTGAGTATCTTCGCGGTGAAGTTCTGTGGGACGCCGAAGGAAACCTTGTCCTGGAAAGATTCCGTGCCGCTCTCGGAGGTCTTTATCATCATGAAATTGACATCGGAGATGTTCTTGCCCTTCATCTCACAGGTGTATGCCGGAATGTAAATGACACCGCTGTTGTCGATGGTGAAATTCCCTAACGAGAAAGTCTTGCCGTTGAACTCGGGCGTGATGGGCCCGCTCCAGGCGAATTCACCATGGTCGTTGACTACTACCACGAAAAGGTTCTCTAACTGGTTGTCCTTCCCGGTGACGGTCATCAGGGTGGCAAGCAGCTTGCCGTCGGGCGACTTGGCCGTCATGTAGGAGGGCCAGTATCTCGGGTTCGCGGAGGTGGTGACGGTGTTCTCGTGGGTTAGCGTCACCGACTTCTCGGACCCGTCCAAGTTCATGATGGTGAAAAATGCCTGGTCGCCCTTTTTGTTCAAACTGTTGTATAACAGAGCAATGCCCCTGTCGGTGCTGATCCCGCCCAAAAGGCTTTCCGCGTTGGAAACGGTCATCTCAATGCATTGGTTGGACAAAGAACCCTTGTCTATGAAATAAACATAGTCTGTGTAGGTTTTGGGTTTGAATGTGCTGGCAGGGCGATAACTCAGGAGCAGGTAGGCGTTGTCGCTGTTTTGCTCTACGGGAATGCTGCTGACGTAAAACCTCTTCAACCAAGCCGGGTCGGGGTTGGGTAATGAAACGCTTTGTGCCATCATGCAGACGGCGAATGCCATGAAAATGGCGGATAACAGTGTTTTTTTCATTGTTTATGTTTTTTTGTTTGTTGCCAATTTGAAGTTGCAAAAGTAATATTTTTTTTGATTTTTGTTTTTTGACCTGAATTTTAGATTTTTTAGACACGTCACAAATCACACGTCACAAATCACAAGTCACAAATCTTGCATAAAGGATACAGAAAATCGAAAAGGTTGCAGTCTGTTGATAACTTTTTTTTGTACCTTTGCCACCGCCTGAAAAAACTCAGGTTTTTATTTATTTTATTGATTTACAAAGAGATAAGAAAGGAAAGATAGTATGAAAAAGAGAATCGGATTCTGTTTGGTGTATCGTGACATGTGGCAGTCTTCTGGCAAGTACCAGCCGCGCGTGGATCAGTTGACGGAAATCGCGCCTGTGATTGTGAAAATGGGCTGCTTCGACCGTGTGGAGACCAACGGCGGTGCCTTCGAACAGGTGAACTTGCTCTATGGTGAGAACCCCAACCACGCGGTCCGCGAGTGGACGAAGCCGCTGCGGGCTGACGGCATCCAATGCCAGATGCTGGAACGCGCCCTCAACGGGCTGCGCATGTACCCCGTGCCTGCCGACGTGCGCCGCTTGATGTTCAAAGTGAAGAAGGCGCAGGGAGTCGATGTGGTGCGCTCTTTCTGCGGCCTCAACGACTACCGCAATCTGGAACTCTCCATCAAATACGCCAACGAGTTCGGACTCATCTCGCAGGCCGCGCTCAGTATCTCCCACTCGCCCGTGCACACCTTGGAACACTACCTCGCGGTGGTCGATAAATACGTGGAGTACGGCGCCAAGGAGATCGGTCTGAAGGATATGGCCGGCATCGGTCGCCCGGCGGAGCTCGGCAAGTTGGTGAAGGCCATCAAGGAAAAATACCCGCACCTGGTGATTCAGTATCACGGCCATACGGGCCCCGGCCTTTCGATGGCTTCCGTGCTGGAAGTCTGCCGCAACGGCGCCGACATCATCGACGTGGCCATGGAACCCCTCTCCTGGGGTATGGTCCACCCGGACGTCATTGCGGTGCAGGCCATGCTCCGCGATGCCGGCTTCGAAGTCGCCGACATCGACATGAACGCCTATATGGAGGCCCGTACGCTCACCCAGAAGTTCATGGACGACTTTTTGGGCTATTTCATCGAGCCGAAGAACAAGATCTCCACGTCGCTGCTGCTCGGTTGCGGGCTGCCCGGCGGCATGATGGGCTCCATGATGGCGGATCTGAAGGGCATCCACAGCTACCTTAACAAGACCCTGGAGAAGTCCGGCAAGGAACCGCTCAGCGAGGACCAGCTGCTCATCAGGCTCTTCGACGAAGTGGCGGCTGTCTGGCCGATGGTGGGCACTCCCGGTTTGGTGACCCCGTTCAGCCAGTATGTCAAGAACATCGCGCTGATGAACGTCCGCGCCGAAATCGAGGGCAAACCGCGCTTCACCTACATGGAGCAGAACCAGTGGGACATGATCCTCGGCAAGTGCGGCCGTCTGCCCGGACCTTTGGCACCCGAAATCATCGCGCTGGCCAAGGAGAAGGGCTTCGAGTTCTTCGACGGGGTGCCGCAAGACAACTATCCCGACGAGCTGCCCAAGTACCGCAAGATGATGGAGGAGAAAGGCTGGGATGTCGGCCAGGATGAGGAAGAATTGTTCGAGTTGGCTATGCACGAACGCCAGTACATCGACTATAAAGAGGGCAGGGCAAAGCAGAACTTCAACCGCGAGTTGGAGGATGCGATGGCCAAAAAGCAGGGCGGCGGCGCCGCTCCGGCTCCGAAGGACCGTCAGCAGCTGATCATGGAGCGCGTCCAGAAGCAGCATCCCGATGCCAAACCCATCGTTGCGCCCGTGAGCGGACAGCTCCTGTGGGAGGTCGCCGTCGGTGGCGAGAAGTCGATGCCGAAACCCGTCGGCACGCCGTTCAAGACCGGCGACCTCGTCTGCCACATCAGCGCCTACTACGGCATGGAGCCCGTGGAGAGCCTCTTCGACGGCAAGCTCCTCGAAGTGGTGGCCGAGCAAGGCCAAAAGGTGAACAAGGGCGATGTGATTGCGTTTGTGAAATAAATCTCAGGCGCGCTTCGGCGCGCCTTTTTTGAATATGATAATCCGAAATAAACATGAATAAAAACGAATACAACCCCACTTTGGAAACCCTTCTCAACCACGTGAGCGTGCGCGAATACACCGACCAGCCTGTGGATGACGAAACATTGAACCTGATTTTGAAGGCGGCCTGCAGCGGCTCCACGATGGGCAATATGCAGCTGTTCAGCATCATTGTGACCCGCGACGAGGCGATGAAGGCCAAGCTCGCGCCGTTCCATTTCAACCAGCCGATGGCGACCTCCGCGCCGGTGATCCTCACCTTCTGCGCCGACTTCCGCCGCTTCAACCAGTACTGCCGGTTCCGCAATGCCAACACGGAAGCTTACAGCAACCTGCAAAGCTACCACTGGGCCGTCACCGACGCCCTCATCGCCGCGCAGAACGCCTGCGTGGCCGCCGAAGCCCTCGGACTCGGCTTCGTCTGGCTCGGCACCATCACCTACAACGTCGACAAGTTCGTGGAAACATTGCAACTACCTAAGCACGTCATTCCCGTGGCCTGCATCCCGATGGGCTACCCCGTGAAGAAGCCCGCCCTGACGCAGAAATTGCCCGTGGAAACCTTTGTGCATCAGGAAGTTTACCACGACTTCGACGAGCATCGCATTAACGAGTTCTACCGCGAAAAGGAAAATTCGGAGGAGACGAAAGGAATCCTTTCCGAGAATCCCGACTGCGAGAACCTTGCGCAAGTCTTCACCAAACACCGCTACACCCAGCCGGACAATGAGCACTTCGCGGAAGTGCTGCGCGAAACGTTGAAAAAACAAGGTTTTGTATGTTAAAGACAACCGGGACAACCTGGACAATACCAAATAAGTTGTTATTGTTGTCCAAGTTGTCTTAAATCCCAAACAATTGTCTTAAAAGATATGAATAAAATTGTCTTCCATGTCCTTTTACTGATGTTGATCGTGACATTTGCAGGTTGCCGCAGTGACAAGACCACCTTCTACAAGTCAGAGCGGCGGTATCTCAACTCGCAGTATGGTTGCGTGCAGAACAGTTGGCAGTTCCGCTATAATGGGAAGTGGTACGATGCCACTGTGCCGGGCAATATCCACGATGATTTGCTGGCGAATGAGTTGATTCCCGATCCGTTTTACGGCGACAACGAGAAGCTCGTGCAGTGGGTGGCCGACAGCGTGTGGGAGTACCGCGTGCTGTTCGATGGAAGTTGCGGCAGCGGGGAGTCTTATCCGCATAACGAGCTGGTCTTCGAAGGGTTGGACACTTACGCGGAGGTCTATATCAACGGCAAGCGGCTGACCGCGATATCCGGCGATTCGTTGACTGTCAATATGTTCCGGACATGGCGTTTTCTGTTGCCCGACAATCTCAAGGAGAAGGACAACGAGCTGGTTGTCAGATTTTTGCCCACCGCTCCTTTTGATAGCGTGGCGGCATCGAAACTGCCGTACAAACTGCCAGACAACCGTGTGTTTACGCGCAAGGCGCAGTATGAAGGCGGTTGGGACTGGGGTCCGAAACTTAACACCTGCGGCATCTGGAAGAACGTCTATATCGAATCATGGAATGTGTTGAAAGTCCATGATTTCTACGTAAAAGACACCGAACCCTCCTACGATTCGACACGACCTTGGATTGCCGAAGTGGAAGTGGAAATTGAGGCGGATAAAAAGGTGACGACCACGGTGTGGTTGGACATCACCGACAAAGATGGGTATAGTCAGCAAATCCGTCAAAAGGCCAAGTTGCATAAGGGTCTAAACAAAGTTGTCATCCCTGTCACCATAGAGAATCCGAAACTTTGGTGGCCGAACGGCGCGGGCGAACCGCACCTCTACTACTTTACCCTGAAGGGAAGTCGCGTGGATGGCCCACAAGTACACGCACACGGACTACGCACAGTGGAGTTGGTGCAGAAGAACGACAGCATTGGCGAGTCGTTCCAGTTCATCGTCAACGACAAGCCGCTCTTCATGCGCGGTGCCGACTGGATTCCGGCCTCTTCCTATCCGGGAGTCATGGCCCGCAG
>JAEEIG010000180.1 GCA_016281255.1 Bacteroidales bacterium | reverse complement strand
GAAGATCATCTTCGTGCCCGACGGCAACCTCGGCGACTACATCAACCGGATGACGGGTCGCGAGATGCTCCTTTGGGACGGTGCCTGCTGCGTGCACGACCACTACGGGGTGGAGGACTTGGAGAAGGCCAAAGCCGAGCACCCCAACGCGATTGTGGTGGCGCACCCCGAGTGCCGCCGCGAACTCTTGGAGAAGGTTGATTTCATCGGCTCCACCGCCGCCATGCTCAACTTCATCGGCGAAAGCGACGCCAAGGAGTTTATCGTGGTCACCGAGAGCGGCATCATCTACGAGATGCGGAAGCGCAATCCCGACAAAAAGCTCTACACGCTCTACAACGGCGCGGTCAAGCACGACTGCGTGAACATGAAGAAGAACAACCTCCTGAACATCTACGCCGCCCTGCTTGAGGAACAGCCCGAGCTCATCATGGACGAGGAGTTGCGGAAGAAGGCGCTGGTGCCGATCCAGAGGATGCTGGAGATGAGTTAGCAGTAGCAAAAAAATCGTATCTTCGCGGCTTCAAAAACCGATTGTACGATGAAGAAAAACGTGTTCCTGACCGGCGCGACCGGCACCATGGGATGGGCGGGGCTTCAGGAGCTGCTGCAACACCCAGAGCAGTATAATGTGACCGTTTTAGCAAGAAAAAGTCCCAAAAACGAGAAGAAACTGGCTCCGCTCAAGGACAAAATCCGCATTGTATGGGGCGATTTGATGAAATACGAGGACGTGCTCGCAGGCGTCACAGGCACAGACATCGTGCTACATCTTGGCGGCATGGTGCCCCCGCTGGCCGACTACTACCCCGAAAAGACCCTCAAGGTGAACGTCACTTCCGCGGAACACGTGGTGAAAGCCATCCTCGCGCAACCCAATGCCGACGGCATCAAGGCCGTCTATATCGGGTCGGTGGCGCAGACCTCCGACCGTCTCGCGCCCATCCACTGGGGACGTACCGGAGACCCCGTTCGCGCCAGCGTCGATGACTACTACGGCGTCAGCAAAATCGCCGCCGAACGCATCTTCGCCGATAGCGGACTCAAACACTGGGTCAGTCTGCGGCAGTCGGGCATCCTCTACCCCACCATCCTCAAGAACTTCGACCCCATCATGTTCCTCGTCCCCATCAAAGGCGTGCTGGAGTGGACCACCATCGAGGATTCCGGCCGGCTGCTGGAGCGAGTCTGCCGCGACGAGGTGCCCGAAGAGTTCTGGAACCGCTTCTACAACATCAGCAGCGGTCCCGACTACCGCATGACCAACCATGTGATGGAACAACGCGTGCTGAAGGCCGTGCATTGCCCACCACCCGAAAAGATTTTCAACGCCAACTGGTTTGTGCTCAAGAATTTCCATGGCATGTACTATCTGGATGCAGACATTCTTGAAAACTATTTGCACTTCCGCGCCAACATCCCCGTGGAGGAATACTTCCAACAGATGAGCGAGCAGCTTCCGGGCTACTTCAAGCTGGCGAAACTGGCTCCCGCACCCGTCATCAAACTGGCGTTGAAAGTGCTGGCCAACAAGAAGGACCATGGCACACAGTACTGGATCAAGCACAACAATGAGGAAAAAATACGCACTTACTACGGCAGTCTGGAAGAATACCACGCCATTCCCGACTGGGACAAGTGGGATCTTTCCGCCCCCCCGGGAAAAGAGCAAGCCATCCATATCGACCACGGATACGATGAATCCACGCCGTTGGAAAAACTGACAGTCAGCGACTTGCAGAAGGCAGCCGAATTCCGGGGCGGCAAGTTGCTCTCCACCGAATATGACGGCGACCCGACTCACAAGCTCGCCTGGCAATGTCACGACGGACACACCTTCGAAGCCTCCCCGAAGCTGATCCTGGAGGGCGGGCACTGGTGTCCGGAATGCATGCCGCCGACATGGAACTACGGGGAGCAATCCGCCCATAATCCCTTCTTCGCGCAGGTGTATCGCCCGTGAAGGCGCAGATTCGCGCTTGTCCACCTCCATTTTTACATAAATATTATATAAAGAAAAAGTAAGTTGTGTTTTCGAAAACGCGGAAACACAACTTATTGTTTTGATAATCATACAGTTAAAATCATAAAATAAAAATCCCGATTCCTGACAATCCAAAGCAAAAAAATACTACTTTTGCAGGCTTATTTTTGAAATATAATGTATAACTAAAATAGAAAGAATTTATGGCAGCAATTGGCGCAATTCGTAAGCACGGTGTGCTTTTATTGGTAATCATCGGTTTAGCCTTGTTAGCATTCATTTTGGGCGACCTTTCCAATGTGACCCGCACATTCTCCAACAAGTATGTGATGGCTAAGATCGATGGCAAGAAGATGGATCAGCAATACAGCAAGCAGTATGAGGAGAACACCGCCCTCATCAGATTGCTGCAAGGCAAATCCACACTGGACGACAACGAAACTTACCAAGTCCACGAGACAACCTGGCAGCAGATGCTTCAGGATCAGGTTTTGGACAAGGAACTGGCAAAGCTGGGCATGACCTACACCCCCCAGATGATCGAAGACTACAAGGAGAGCATGATCGCCTCCCTCAGCACCCAGCAACCCAACCAGTACATCGCTCAGTTCGCCAACGCGTTGGCTCAGACTTACGGCCCTGAAAACGCCATGAGCATCATCAACAGCATCGAATCTCTGGCCAACAACGACCAAGTGAAGGACATCTACAACGCTTACCAAGCACTTGTCCGTTTCGCCATCAGCAGTGAAAAGTCCCAACAGTATTTCGGTTTGGCACACGGTTCCATCTACTTCTCCGACCCGATGGCCAAACAGCTGGCGAAAGACAACCGCATGGCTATGGTCTCCCTGATGACCGTCAATCCGGAACTCACCGCTTTCCAGAGCCTCAAGCCCGAGGTTGCTGAAAAAGAGATGAAAGATTTCTACAACACCCATAAGGACGAGCTGTTCAACGTGCAGTCCAAGAACCGCGACATCAACGTCGCCGTGTTCCCCATCAACCCCACGCCGGCCGACCTCAAAGCCATCGAGGACAGTGTCCGCAAGGACTTCGCAGCCTTCTCCGAGGCCGCTTCCATCGCTGAATTCAACGCCGCCAAAGGTCACGGCACTGTTGACAGCACCTATTTCAAAGAGAGCGACATCAACCTTCCCGAGCTCGACAGCCTGGTCTTCAAATCCGCAGTCGGCAGCTACATCGAACCCTTCACCTACGAAAACGTGAAATGGTACTTCGGCAAGGTGTTCGGCGCCGCAAACCGTCCCGACTCAGTGCTTGTCGCCACCATCGAGCTGCCTTTCAAGACCGCTCAATACAAGGAAGCCCCCTACAGCAAGAAGGAAGCCCGTCTGCTGGCCGACAGCTTGCGTCAGGTGATCACCTCCGGCACTTCCATCTTCAGCCTGCAGCCCAACTACCTCTATGGCCGTGAGCAAGGCGACACCACTTTCTGGATGGCTGAAAGAGGCACCATGCCCGAGATTTACAACAACCTGCTCTCCACCGCCAACGGCGGCGTTTACATCTACAAAGCTCCGAACGGCTACATCTTGTTCCAGGTGCTCGACCGCACCCAACTCATCGAGAAACGCCAATTCGTGCTTTACGATTATGACATCACCGCTTCCGACGCCACCGTCAATGCCCTGCGCTCCCAAGCCAACGAGTTCGCCGCTTCCGTCTCCAACAACGACGAGTTAGTGGCCAACGCAGCCAAGAAGGGTATCCAAGTGGTGAACGGCGAAAAAGTCGCTTCCATGTCCGCCAACATCGGCCAACTGCCTAACTGCCGCGACATCGTGAGCTGGGCATTCGGCGACGATGTGAAGAAAGACGCCATCTCCGACGTGTTCAACATCAACAGAATGTTCTTCGCTGTCGCTTCTGTGGCCAAGGTCCGCGACGAAGGCGTCATGAAATACAAAGATGCCAAGGACGAAATCAAGGTCATGCTTGAGAGAAAAGCCAAGATCGACATGGTGGCTGGACAACTCAACAAAGACCTCGCTTCCGGCAACATGCAGGCCGTGGCTCAGAAATATTCCGTGCCCGTCACCGACAGCGTCATGCTGAGCTTCGCCGGCGACTACTACATGAACCGTGGTGTTGACAGCAAAGCTATCGGTCAAATCTTCAGCTTGCCGAAGAACAAACCCACAGCCGTCAGCGGCAACAACGTGGATTATGTCGTGAACGTGATCGAGACCCGCGACGGTCAGGCTTCCCAAAACCTGATGATGGAGAAAAACTACCTCCAGAACGCTGTCATCGGCCGCGAACGCAACGAGAACACGCTGATGAGCTATCTGGTCAGCCAGACCAAAGTCCTCGACAACCGCGTGCGTTTCTATCAGAAATAAGACTTGAGACTAAAGACTTGAGACTAAAAAAAGAGGCACCTGACGGTGTCTCTTTTTTTTTCATGGCGGGGACTATTTTTGTATCTTTGCCGCAAATAAATACAGCCGTCATGCATTATAATACAGAAAGTAAAGTAGAAGAATACTTCAGCAAATCAGACTCACTTTTTGTCCAAAACGGTGACGTTTGCAGAACGCGGACGCTGGTCACAGACAACTATATCCTGTTGGGACAGCTCACCGCGCTGCGGTTCATCGAATGGGTGTCCAAAAACCCAGGAGGGGTGGTCGCCCTTCCCACCGGCAAGACACCCGAATTTTTCATCAAATGGCTTGAGTATTATCTGGAGAACTGGGATCGGGAAGCCGCTGATGGCATCCTCGGGGAATTGGGCATCGAACGGCCTGATTTCAGCTCACTGCACTTCTTCCAGCTCGACGAATTCTTCCCCATCAACCCGCAACACGAACGCTCGTTCCGCTACTTCGTGACGAAATACTACATCGAGCTCCTGGGGTTCGACAAACATAAGACCCATCTTATCAACACATGGTTTCTTAATGAAAGCGAGCAGCGTCTGCTGGGAGGGGCCAGGAACATGGGCGAAGTGTTCACCGACGGCATCGTTGATTTGTCGCTGCGAACCCGCACAGCCCAAAGCAAAGAGGAGGAGATGTGCCAGCGCGCCATACAGATTTTCGACGAATGGTGCATGCGCTATGAGAACAAGATCAGGGAGCTGGGTGGCATCGGTTTCTTTCTTGGGGGAATCGGACCTGACGGCCATATCGCCTTCAACGTGCGGGGCAGCAGTCCCTTCTCGCACACCCGGCTCACCACACTGAACTACGAGAGCCAAGCCGCCGCCGCCGGCGACCTGGGAGGTATCAGCGCCGTGCGCCGCAAGGCGGTGGTCACCATGGGACTGGAAACCATCACCTACAATCCCGAATGCGTGGCCATCATCATCGCGGCCGGTCAATCGAAAGCCCAGGTGGTGGCCGGATCGGTGCTCAGCGAACCCACACAGCACTATCCCGCCACTTCGCTTCAACGGCTGCCGAACGCCAGATTCTTCATCACCAAGGCATCTGCGGTGGAACTTCCCGCTGTCAAGAAGACGATGGTCACAGACACCGCCGAAGAAGTAACACAAAAAATCGTGAAAGGCCTGCAAATGCCCGAACAACAGGTCATCCTGCACACATCCCCGCACCACGACGACGTGGAGCTGGCCTACTTCCCCTACTTGCATCACTTGGTGCGTTCCAAAACAATTGTGAACCACTTTGCGTATTGCACAAGCGGATACACTTCCGTGACAAGCGACTATCTGCTCAGCGTTTACCGCAACATGCTGCGCCGTATCAACCCTCAGGAGGCGGCACTGCACGATGAGGATATCGCCACGGTCTTCGGCACCGACTACCAAGACGACCTCACGCACTACCTGCGCGGCATCGCAAGCCTCGACGATTCTGTACAACACTATGCCGTGGCAAGACGTCTGGCGCGCAAATGGATTGTGGAAAACAACTTGCGCAGCACCGCCGACCTCAAGGATTTTGTGTCGGAGGAGGTCCGCAAGCTGGAACAGCTGGAGGCCGGCCGCCGGGAGCCGGAAAGCTTCCACAAAGCCAAGGGATGGCTCCGGGAGATGGAGGCAGAGCTCGTATGGGCCCATTTCGGCCTCGGCAGCGACAAAGTCAGCCATCTGCGGTTGCCGTTTTACAGCGACGACATCTTCCCCCACTATCCCGACATGGAACACGACGTGCAACCCATCCTCGACCTGTTGGAACGCATACGCCCCTCCATCGTCAGCCTTGCCTTAGACCCCGAAGGCAGCGGTCCGGACACCCATTTCAAAGTACTCATCGCCCTCGCCACCGCCCTCGACCACTACCACCGGATGCATCCCGAAATCGACCTCCGCGTGTGGGGCTACCGCAACGTGTGGAGCCGATGGCGTATGAACGAGGTGAACACCATGATCCCCGTCTCCCTCAATTCGTTCGCTGTCATCAAAAACATGTTCGACACCTGCTATCTCAGCCAGCGCGGCGCAGAGTTCCCCAGCTATGAACACGACGGACCTTTCAGCGAGCTGGCGCAAAAGGTTTGGGTGGAACAGATGGACAACGTCTGCCAATTGCTCGGCGAAGACTACTTCTACCGCGCTTCCGACCCGATGCTCACCCGCGCATACGGCATGATCTACCTGAAAGACATGACATACCAGGAATTCGCCGACTACATGGTGCCCATCCGCCGACTGTTGGAAGCGAAAGAGACGATGAAGGCGCAATGAATCCCCTCAACAAAAAAGCACTTCCGAAGAAGTGCTTTTTTGTTATCTGAATGGTTCTCGCCAAACGGATGACGACAGCCCTACGCCTCGTCAATCATCTTCTTGAACCAAGTGGCACGTGCGGCACCTTCACCGGTGTTCAGGAGCACCGTTTCGCCGTTGCGAATCTGGCCTTCCTCCAACGCTTTGTAGAAGCCGGCCAAGCAAACGACAGAAGCGGGACCGAAATAGATGCCGCGCTCGTCCTTGACAATCCGGCCGTATTTCGCCAATTCGTTCTCTTTCATACGCAGGAACGTGCCACCGCTCTTGCGCACGATAGGTGCTACTATCGGGTACATGCCCGGATTGCCGGCGGAAAGGATGGAAACCATCGTCTGCGGATTCGGGATGACAGGATAGTTCTTTTCGTACCCCTCAGGGAAACCGGCTTTCACAGCACTCTCCCACCCCTGCACCATCGGGTCGCAGGTATCCTGCTGGATGAGCAGCATACGTGGCATCTTGGTCCCCGGGAAGGTGGTCTGCAGGTCACGGATGCCCTTGTCAAGGGCGATGGGGCCCGTGCCGCCGGCAACCGCCTGCACATACACATCAGGCATCTTGCCCAACTGACGCAAGTACTCGAAGACCATCGTCTTCTTGGCCTCCACACGAATGGGGTCGATGTTGCCCGTGGAAATCAGCACGTCATGCTTCTCGTGGAAGTCGTTGGCCTCTTTCTTGGCATCACCGTAGGTGCCGTCACTCACGACAACCGTCTGGCCGTAGGAGCGGATGGCCGCGACCGAATCAGGGCAAGCGTCATGCGGCATGAAGACCGTGAACTTGATACCGGCTTCGGCCAAATAGCGGGCGTAGGCGGTGGCCGTGTTGCCTGTGGAAGCCACGCAGAACTCCTTCACGCCGTTCTCCTTGAAGAGGGAGGCGGCCAGCGAGGCGGCAATGTCCTTGAAGGTGTTGCTGCCGCCGTTCAAGTCGTTGCGATAGACCATCACTTTACAGTCAACGCCATATTTCTCCCGGGCGTATTTCTCCAGGAAATCCCACTCCTCGATCGGAATGGTCCCTTCGCCCAAAGAAACGATGTTTTTCTTGTCCATCAGGGGCAGGAAGTCGAAATAGTGGTAGAAGTTCTCGGGATGATGCTCTGGTTTCGTCAACTCAGTGATCTTGTGATAATCAGCGCTATAGACGACATCCGCGCGTTTGCAGCCGCATTTGCACTGCTGGTTCTGGGAAAACCAAGTGGCAAAGTCGGGGATGACTTCGCCACATTGGGTACATTTCAGGTGGTATTTGCTCATTTTTAATTGGGTTCCAGGTTTCAGGTTTCAGGATTCAGGTTTCAGGATTCAGGTTGGGTTGCTCCGCTTGAAACTTGAATCCTGAAACTTGAAACTAAAATTACTTAATCAACGCCATGTCCGGAATCGGCTTGTCGTACTCGCCGCGGGCCTGGCGTTCCTTGATGTCGCGGAAGGCCTCCAAGGTGCGTTCCACATCTTCCATGCTGTGGGCAGCGGTGGGGATGATGCGGAAGATGAGCATTCCGGGAGGGATAACGGGATAAGTGACGATGGAACAGAAGATATTGTAGTTCTCGCGCAAATCAACGGCGATATTGGCAGCTTCGTTGATGCCGCAGCGCAAATGCACGGGCGTGACACAAGCCTCTGCGGGTCCAATCTCGTAACCGAGGTCGCGGAAACCTTTCTGCAAAGCGCGGGTGATTTCCCACAGATGGGCTCTCAGGCGGTCACCTTCTTCACTGCGGATGATTTCAAGGCGTTTCAGACAGCCGACCACGATGGGCATCGGGAGCGATTTGGCATACATTTGGGAACGCATGTTGTAACGCAGGAAATTGATGACACTCTTCTCGGAAGCCACAAAACCACCGACAGTGGCCATAGACTTGGCATACGCACCGATATAGATGTCGATGTCGTCCATCACGCCGAAATGCTCGGAGGTGCCTCTTCCGTGAGGGCCCATGGCACCGAAGCCGTGGGCATCGTCGATGAGGATGCGGAACTGATATTTTTTCTTAAGCGCCGCAATCTGGTCGAGAATTCCGAGTGCGCCGGTCATGCCGAACACACCTTCCGTGATCAGCAGCACACCACCACCCTGCTCTTCGGCAATCTTGCAGGCGTTGCCGAGGATGCGGTCACAATCCACAATGTCGTTGTGGCGGAATTTGAAGCTCTTGCCGAGGTGCAGGCGGATACCGTCGCGCAGACAGGCATGGGCCTCAGCGTCATAGACGATGACATCACGGCGGCACACCAGAGAGTCGATCGTGGACATGATGCCCTGATAGCCGAAGTTGAACTCGAAAGCGGCCTCTTTATGCTCAAAGTCGGCCAACTCGCGCTCCAGTTGTTCGTGGAGGGCGGTTTGTCCCGTCATCATGCGGCTGCCCATCGGATAGGCCATGCCCCAGCGGGCGGCACCTTCCGCGTCAGCTTTACGCACCTCTGGATGGTTGGCCAGTCCAAGGTAGTTGTTGATGCTCCAGCAAAGCACCTCCTTGCCGTTGAAACGCATGTGAGGACCCAGTTCGCCCTCTAACTTCGGAAATGCAAAATATCCATCGATCTTCTCGCGGTATTGTCCAATCGGACCTCCGGATGACTCCTTTATTCTTTCGAAAATGTCCTTCATATTATTGTCGGTTTATTTGTTGTTCTTCCAATTAATCTATTAACATGTTCTCTTGTAGGGTTATCGTTACAAGACGTAAGACTTTAGACTTTAGACTATTGGGGGGTTACGTATCTTAAGTCTTAAGTCTCAAGTCTCAAGTCTTAAGTCTCAAGTCTCAAGTCTCAAGTCTCAAGTCTTAAGTCTCAAGTCTTAAGTCTTAAGTCTCAAGTCTCACTCCCTTGTCCGTTTCGCCTCCTCTATCTTCTCATACTCCTCCAGGAACTGCGGGATATTCGACATCTCGATACGCTTGTTGAGAATGATTTCGTGGCGTTTATTGATGATGAACATCGCGGGGTTGCCCATCTCATAGATGTTGAAATACTCCAGATAGTCGAGGTTTCCCTTGTTGCCGCCCACCTGCAGCCACGGATAGTTGTTCTCGATCACGTACTTTTTCCATCGGTCGATGTCGGCATCGTTGGCGATGGCATACACGTCGAAATTGCGTTTGCCGATTGCCTCCAAAGAGTCGTACACGGCACAGAGTTTCTTGGACTCCTTCTTACAAGTCGGGCAATCCGGATCGTAGAACCAGAGGATCGTATAGGGTTTCGGCATCTGATAGGAGGAGTGCCATTTGGTCATGTCGTCGGTCAACGTGGTGTCCGGGATGATGAGCTCCGGGGCAATCTTGCCAATCAGGATCGGTTCCAGACGTTTGGTGCGTTTCTCATACTTGGCAATCACGTCCTCGTCGAGCCAGTAGCATTTGCCGGCCAGCTGGTTGGTTTTGGCGATATGATAGAAAACGGCATCGTGACCGATGACCTTGCTCGTCTCGAACTGATAGGAGAGCCAATCGGTGCAATAATGGTACATGAAAGTATCCTTTTCGGTCTTTGCCAGGAAAAGGTCAATGTACTTGTTGATGGTATCCGATTCCTGATGGTAGAGCAGTTTCAGGAAATAGTCCTTCATTTTCGGGTCAAAGGAGGGAAGGTAGATGAAACGGTGGTCGCCAAGATCGAAATTATCCCAATAGTGCAGACGGTAATAGGCACCCTGTTTCATATAATCAGGCGTCCCGTCCTCTTTTTTGTATTGAGGGACGTCGATATTCTGATAGGATTTCTGCATCTTCGAGAAAAGGAAATCGGGATTCTGGTCAATCAGATCGTTGATGAAAGCCAGCATCTCGTCGTTGATGTTCGTCAACTTCTCCTTGTAATAGTTGGCGCTGTCGGTATTGCCGGCCTCCTCGAAATCTTTGCGTTTTTTAGCCCATTCGTTGGCCTCTTTGGAAGCTTGCGCGGTCTTCCGCTGGAAACGCAGCATCTCGGCATTCTCGGGGGAGTTCTTCACCGAAAAATGCTCCACGTTCATCGTGGTGTCCAGATTGTATTCGAAATGCTGGTTGTTGTCGAGGATGAAGTTCAGATACAGCTTCTTGTCCATGGAAACCAAGGAGTACATGCCGTCGTCGTAGCGGTCAGAGCCCTTGAAAACGAACTTCCCTTTGGATGCCGGCTTCACGGAATCCTTCAGAATCAGTTTGTCGTTGTAGTGGATGACCAGATAGACCAGCGTGTCCCTTGAGTCTTTGATATTGAAAATCAGCTCATGACCGTCTTTGTCACGATAATTGGCTGGATTGTTCTTCGACTTTTGCAAATTCTTCGGTATGTTGTTCTGGGCGGTCGCCGCATTTGCAAACAACATCAAAAAACCTAACATCAAGCCCGAAATCATCAAAAAAATAACGTTCTTTCTCATTATTTATATCGTTTTATCGTTTCAAACACAATTGGCGTATGCGATTGCAGGGTGTTTGCGATTGCAGGGCGTATGCGATACGCCCCTACGGATTATCATTTATTTCCCATCAACCGCATAATTTCATCTAACGTCATTTGCCGTGCAATTATTGTATGATTCTTCTCATTATCTATCAACAAAATCACGGGAGTGGTGACAATGTCGAAATATTCGATGTAATCCACGCTGGTTTCGCCCATGGAGGTGCTGAGGTTGACCCAGTCGCCCAGACCGTGCTTCTCCGAGAAAGCTTTCCAGCGGTCGTAGTCGTCGTTGACCTCCACGGCAAAGACCTCAAACCCCAGTTCGTCAGCCTGTTTCTGGTAGAGGTCGTGTAAAACCGGGGTCATCTCCTGGCAGTGGTCGCAATAGGGGTCCCAGAACCAGAGGATGGTGTATTTCGTCTGTATCTCGTCTGTGGAGTGCTGTTTGCCGTCGATGTCGTAGGCGGTGAGCTCGGGGATTTGCGCACCGGGGGCGAGCTTGCGGATGCGGTCCGTCTGCCGCTTGATGCGTCGCTCCTGGCCTTCGGGAATCCAGCCGCGGTCGTAGGTGTCGTAGATGTGCAGCATCACCGGCTCGTAGTACGGGTCACCGGTCTTGTCGAAGATGCCGTACAACCACTGCGCGTACATTCCGCACTGATAGCGTCCGCCGCGCGCCGCACGAGTGAGGATGGTGTCCACCTCGGTGATGATTTCGGCAGTAGAGTTGCGATTATCCGAGAGGAGGTATTCCAATACGAACATGGAAAACAGCGATTGGGAATGGAACAATCTTCCATCAGTGAAGTCCACCTGCGACAAAATATGGTGAAATTTGGATGAATCCACATTCCCCAACCCAAACAAGATGGTTTCATCGTCAGACTCCCCTGCCATATAAACCTGCTGTTCCAAAAGAAAATGCTTCCCAACAAACGATTGTGGCATTGTGGAGGCAAGCTCCGCCGCAGTGCCTATGGCATCAAATGGAAACTCGGCCTTTTCCTGATTGAGCAAGATATTCATCCACAACTGGTTTTCCTCAGAATTGACAAATTCCCTTTTCTGCCAATGATAGGGAAACTTAACCCCATTGGCTTCTGCTTCCGTAGTTTTATGGATCTTTATCGCGAAATCAGTCTCCTGATCGATCAAAAAGGTAAAGGCGAACTCCCACCCGTCAGAATACATTTGATAGACCCCTTTGGGAATCAACTTAGAGACATCGTTTCTGTCTTTCGACGGAACTTTTTTAGAAAAAACAGCTTTACCCTTTTTCAGAAACGCACTATCCACCACTTGCATCTTAACGATATCCTGCTCATAGAGATAGACCACTGTATTATCGGGTGCTTTGCAATAAACTGTGATATTGTAGCCCGTGCAATAATCCCGCTCCAGATTCTCCTTCCCGTACTGGACCGCCTCATTCTGGGCACGCACCACCCCCGCCGTCCCCAGAACCAGAGCCAGCAGCATGGTGATTGTCCGGATATGTGTTCGTTTCATCATCTTATCATCTTATCATCTTATCATCTCATCATCCCATCATCCCATCATCCCATCATCCCATCATCTCATCATAGTCCCCACACTGCGCTGCGCTTGTGTGGGGTTAATTGCGCTTCGCGCGTGTTGCCTCTCCGAGGCTGCTCAAGGAAGTTTTTTTAATGTTAACTCGCAAGCATCTCCTTGATGTCGGTCATCAGCTTGTTGGCGATGTTCTCGGCGACCTGCGGGGTGAGGGCCTCGGCGTAGATGCGCATGATGGGCTCGGTGTTGGAGCTGCG
>JAEEIG010000179.1 GCA_016281255.1 Bacteroidales bacterium | reverse complement strand
GTCTATGACCCTGAAAACGGTGACTATCCTTACTATGATGTCAATAACGACCTCTGTCCTTGGACGGAAGACAACATTGCCAAGGCTGCTGCACATGCCCTGCCGAGAACTCCCGAGGACTTGCTGTACTACGGTCCTGATTGGCATAATTCCAATGGTATGATCTACGCTGACCATGTGTTGAAGGGTGATGAAACCCTGTTCTGGATCTTCAACGATAATGCTGGCGCTCACACTGAGTCCCAAGGTCAGCCTATCGGTTTGGAAATCCGTGGACAGTGCTTCGGATTCGCCACCAACGACGAGCTGAACAACATGACGTTCTACTCTTATGAAATCATCAACCGTTCTACCTATAGTTTGACCAACACCTACTTCTCCCAGTGGGTTGACCCCGACTTGGGCTATGCTTACGATGACTATGTGGGTTGTGATGTCAACCGCGGTCTCGGTTATTGTTACAACGGTTCCAATGTGGACGGTTCCGGTCAAAACTGGGCATACGGTGACCAACCGCCTGCGATCGGTGTTGACTTCTTCCAAGGACCCTATATGGATCCCGATGGTCGCGACAACCCGAGATTCTATCCCGACAGTGCTTCTGAAATCGGTTACTGTGACAAATTCCTCAACAGTAATTTCGAACTTGACCAGATGGCTATCAATGGTGTGAACTTTGGCGATAGCATTACCGATAACGAGCGTTTCGGTATGAGAAGATTCGTCTATCACAACAATGACAACAGCGTTACCGGTGACCCGAGAGTGGCTTACGAGTACTACAACATGCTGCAAGGTATTTGGAGAGATAACTCCAAGATGCGCTATGGTGCCAATGCACACTCCTCCAACGGTGCCAATGGTCCTGAGTGTGACTTCATGTTCCCTGCCTTGACCGATGTTTGTAACTGGGGTACCAAGGGTGTCGATCCGAATGTGTCTCAATATGGTGCAGACGGTTGGACCGAAGCCAATGTGGGCAACGCTCCTTACGACCGTCGTTTCATGCAGTCTGCAGGTCCCTTCACATTGAAACCGGGTTCTGTGAACTACATCACCGTCGGTATTCCGTGGGCACGCGCTGCTCAAGGTGGTGCTCAAGCTTCTGTGGAACTCCTGAAACGCGCCGATGATAAGTGTCAGTCCCTTTTCGAGAACTGTTTCAAGACCCTTGATGGTCCTGACGCTCCCGATGTCACTATCCGTGAGCTCGAAAACGAGTTGATCCTTTACATTTCCAACAATAATCCTAACGCAAACAACTATCACGAGACCTACACGGAAATCGATCCTCAGATCCCGAGAACTCTCGAAACTTCCAAGTTGGTCGAGATTGTTGACTCCCTGCACACTTATAATGCAGACGGTTCAGATACCACCATTGCCATCCACTCCTTCGAGACCCAGACGATCATTGACTCCCTGACCAATGATCAACGTTCCTACAAATTCGAAGGTTATCAGATTTATCAATTGGCCAATGCTTCCGTTAGTGTCACTGACTTGGACGATGCCAACAAAGCTCTCCTGGTGGCACAGTGCGATATTCAAAACGGTGTCGGCCAAATCGTGAACTGGGTGTATAATGATGCTATTGGTACTTCCGTGGCTACTGAAATGGTCAATGGTAGCGACCTTGGCGTTTTCCACTCCTTGAGAATCACTGAGGATAAGTTTGCTACCGGTACCAACAAGAATCTGGTGAATCATAAAGAATACTACTTCCTCGTTTTGGCCTACGGCTACAATGACTATAAACATTTCAGCCTTGACCCTGATAACCTCGACGGTCAACAGGCTTCCTATTTGGCAGGTCGTAGAAACATCAAGGTTACGGTCGGTATTCCTCACAAACCGGTTGAGGCCCTTCTCAATGCAAAATATGGCGACGTGCCTATGATTACCCGTATTGAGGGTCAGGGCAACGGCGGTTTCTATTTGGACATGACTGACGAATCCCGCGAATTGGTTCTTGCCAACAATGTTTACAACAACGTTCAATACAAGAACAACTATGGTCCTCTGAACATCCAGGTTATCGACCCGTTGAAGGTGAAACCTTGGGATTATACCATCAAGTTCATGGAAAACAGCGTCAGCAATGATGTTAACGACAGCACCTTGTGGCAATTGGTTATTTCTGATGAGGTTTCTGACAGAGAGTTGATTGACAACGGTATCTTCACCATAGAGGATGGCGATACTGTTGCTGCTCGTGCAAGTGTTGCCGCTATGCCTATCAGCATGACCAACGAACAGCTGTTCCTGGATCTCGGTATCTCTGTTTCCATCAAGAATGCAAACTTCAAGGTTTATGTGCAGTCTTTGGATGAATACATCAAGAACAATGGTGGATATAATTACACAAATATTACCAAGTTTGCCCAACCCGATGCACTGGGTTCAAATGTCACTTATTCAGGCGACATTCCGTGGTTGTCCGGTCTTGCTGACCAGGAGGGTGACTATCCTTCCAACTGGATTCGTTCCGGTCAACAAACTGCCGCTAACAAATGGGAATGTAACACTGTGCAAGAGGGTTCTGAATGCGACTACATGAAGTGGCGTGCTGAAGACTTCTTTAACCTCTTCAACATGCCTGATGGCAATGGCAAAACCGAGCCTGTTCGCGGTTTCATGGATCCAAACCAGCAATTTGAAGATATGGCTTATGGTACTTGGGCACCGTACGTTCTGTCTTCTCCTTACGATGGCGGTCCCAAGGCATGCTACCTCGTGGAGGATGTTGTCAGCGGTGAGGCTTCTCCTAACCCCAGATACTATGATTTCTCAGCGCTTGCAGCAATTCCGAACTTGGGTAGCTACAACCAAACGATGACCAACCTCTACTCTGTGGATATCGTCCTGACTCCTGACAAGAGCCTCTGGACACGTGCCGTTGTGTTGGAAGCCGGATCCGGCGAAGTGGGCAGCGAAATGATCATCGACCAAGAGTTCAATGGCGCTGTTTATCACAACTATCGTCATGAGCCCAAGACTTGTCCTTCCGTCGATAAAGACGGCAATCCTGATAATTCAGGTACCACTGGTATGGGCTGGTTCCCGGGTTATGCCATCAACGTTGAAACCGGTGAGCGTTTGAACATCATGTTTGCTGAGAACTCTCAAGACACCTTGAATAACGGTAACGACATGTTGTTCAACCCGACAAATGTGTATGCTTACCTGAAAGATTATCAAGCTGACACCCTCGTCATGGAAGACGGTGCTCCTGTAGCTATCAATTATGCCACTTTCAATAGCATTCGCGATGCTTATGGTTTGGAAATGGGTGAGCCTTTGAACGGTGGTCGTCACTATGTCTATGTGGTGGGCAGCTCCGGTAATACGGCAAACGCTTTCTATCGTCTCAGCAGAGAGAGAAACTACAACGACTCTTATCAAACGGTTTCTGCCGGTGGTGTTACACATGGTAACGTGTTCACCGGTAGCGATGGAGTAAGCTATCCGTATTATGAATGCGGTCCGTACGATGAAGGCAAATGGCTGAGCGAAAAGTTCAAGACTGTTGCCGCTGAGAGCAATATCAACTCCAGCGCCCGCAAGGCAAGAAA
Organism: Bacteroidales bacterium; assembly: GCA_016281255.1. Taxonomy (GTDB): domain Bacteria; phylum Bacteroidota; class Bacteroidia; order Bacteroidales; family WCHB1-69; genus F23-D06. The sequence continues at coordinate 11,899 of JAEEIG010000179.1, read as the reverse complement.
GATGGAAATCTTCAACAACGTGATGTGGACAAGCGTTCCGATGCCTGCTCCCATGTTTGAAGACAATTGGTTGTCCTCTGATGCAACTGTCCAATTGCGTGTTTCCCGTCCGTACATGAGATACTCTTCCCGTTGGTACGATGATCCTTCCCAGTCTCCGAATGCAAGTCTGAACAATGGTTATCCTATGTATCAGTTCACGACCAAGAATATTGCTCCCGAAAAGGTCGAGCAAGTGGCTGACGTTGATAAAATGCTGCAGGAAATCAACATCGTTCCCAACCCGTATCACGGATACTCCTATTATGAAAACGGTGCTTTGGAGACCTACGTTCGTATCGTGAACCTCCCGGCTCGTTGTACAATCTCTATTTATACAGTGAACGGTACGCTGATCAGAACCCTCACACACGGTAGCGATGCTACCTCCTTCGTGGAATGGGATCTGAAGAACCATGCTAACATCCCGATCGCCAGCGGCGTGTATATCATCCACGTCAATGCGCCTGGCTATGGTGAGCGTACTTTGAAGTTCTTCTGTAATATGCGTCCTACTGACTTGAATGGTTTCTAAAATTATTAATTTAAAAATTCAGAGAATATGAAAAATCTATATAAATCATTAATAATTTGTACAATTATCGCTCTCGTTGCTGCAAGTACTGCTCCAGTATTTGCAGGTAACAGAGACCGTTCCGGTCAAGCTGGTGCATCTCATCTTTTGATCGATCCCTGGGCGCGCACTAGCGGATTGGCCGGTGCCGGTGTAGCTGAAGTGCGCGGTTTGGAGTCAGTCTTCACGAATGTGGCTGGTTTAACTGCCGTCCGCAATATGGAGCTGAGTTTCAACAGAACGCAATACCTCGTCGGTTCTCAAGCCAATATTGCACTGAACTCCTTTGGCGTTGCCAAGAAACTCGGTAAAAACAAAGATTTCGGTGTTCTTGCCGTCTCTTTCTTCTCCCAGAACTTCGGTGAAGTCATGGTTACCACCAACGACCAGCCTGAAGGCGGTTTGGGTTACTTCAGCCCTGTGTTGACCTATATCGGTTTGCACTATGCGAAGTCTTTCAACAACTTCATTAAGGGTGGTGTGAGCATCAAGATTATCAACGAACGTATTGCCGACTCCAGAGCCACTGGTTTTGCCATTGACGCAGGTGTCCAATATGTGACCGGTAAGTTTGAAAACTTCAAAATCGGTGTCACTTTGAAGAACATCGGTCTGCCGATGAGCTACAAGGGCGACGGTCTTTCCGTTCGTGGTACCATCACCAACCAGCAATATGAGCAGACTCTTGAGATGCGCTCCGCTGAGTTCGAGATGCCTTCATTGCTCTCTATCGGTGTGTCTTACGACCTTCTTTTCTTCGGCCAGCAATATGCCGGTATGACACGTGATGAACTCTCCGGCGAAGGCCTTACCCGTGATGATGCTGAACACAGAATCACCTTTGCAGGTGCATTCACCGCTAACTCCTATACCCGCGACGTTTTCTCTCTCGGTTTGGAATACGGCTTCAGAAACATTTTCATGGTTCGTGCCGGTTACGCTCTTGAAAATATTTCAAAAGGCGCTCAGTCTGACATCAACGAGACCGCTGCCATTCTTTTCAACAGCGAAACCTTCTTCTCCGGTCCTTCCGTGGGCGCTTCTGTCGTGATTCCGCTCACAGCCGAGCGCAAAAAACACACTATCGGCCCGAGAATTTATCTCGACTATGGTTACAGATTCACTAATAAGTGGAGAGGCAATCATTACATGGGTGTGAAAGTCACTTTGTAATAGTTTAATTATTTATTGTATATCTGAAATAGAAGAGACTGCATAAGTCTCTTCTATTTTATGTAAAATCAGTACCAAATTATGGAAGATGTTAAGTATTATTCCCAGGAGGGATTGGATGCTCTCAAGCGTGAGTTGAACCAATTGGAATCTGTTGAGCGTCCCAAGATTTCCCAGGCAATTGCAGAGGCACGTGACAAGGGCGACCTTTCGGAGAACGCTGAATACGATGCCGCCAAGGAAGCTCAAGGCCTCCTCGAACTGAAGATTGCCAAACTCAAGAACCTGATCGCCAAAGCCCGCGTTCTGGATGAGTCCAAAATCGATGTCTCCAAAGTGTTGATCTATTCCATCGTCAAGATCAAGAATATGAAAAACAACGCTGAGATGACCTATACGATCGTCCCCGAGTCTGAATCCGATTTGAAAGGCGGCAAGATTTCCGTTTCCAGCCCTATCGCGAAAGCGCTGATCGGCAATTCCAAAGGCGATGTAGTGACCGTCCAGGCTCCTGCCGGCACGATGGATTTCCAAATCTTAGACGTTACCCGTTAAAATCTTTATATCATGGAAGAGACTATTTTCACCAAAATCGTAAAAGGGGACATCCCTTGTTACAAAATCGCCGAGGACGACCGTTTCTTCGCCTTTTTGGACATATCTCCGTTAGCAAAGGGTCATACCCTTGTCATCACCAAATTGCAGAATGACTACATCTTCGATCTGGAGGACAAGATGTTGGGCGACATGATGGTGTTTGCCAAGAAGGTGGCCACGGCTATGAAGAAGGTGCTGCCTTGCCAACGCATCGGCGTGGCGGTGATTGGCATCGATGTGCCTCACAACCACATCCATCTTGTCCCGATCAACGGGGTAGGGGATCTGGATTTCAAGGCCCCGCGTGTGAAGCTCACTCCAGAGGAGTTTGCCGATATCGCCGCCAAGATTTCAGCTGCCATGTAATAAACCCTTTATTATACAGGTGGCGCAGCAGTGTGCCACCTTTTTTTTCTTAAAAAGAGACATCATGAACATTATTGGAATAACAGGAACGCTGGGCGCAGGCAAGGGTACCATAGTCGATTATCTTAGAGAACATTACGGTTATAAGCACTATTCTGTCCGCGGTTATCTCATCGAAGAGGCCAACCGCCGGGGTATGGAGCTTAACCGGGATACGTTCGTCGTGGTGGCCAACGATCTGCGTGCCACGCACTCGCCCTCGTATATCACCGATCAGCTCTATTTGCAGGCCGCGGAGAACGGCGAGAATGCCATCATTGAGAGCGTTCGAACTCCCGGAGAGGTGGAATCACTGCGCCAACACGGCCATTTCCTGCTCTTCGGCGTGGATGCGGACCCGAAAATCCGCTATGAGCGCATTGTGGGCCGCGGATCTGAAACCGACAAGGTCTCCTATGAGACTTTCATTGCCAACGAGGTGAGAGAGATGTCCTCCACGGACCCGAACCATCAGAACATTGGACGTTGTATGCAAATGGCCGATTATGTGTTCATGAACAATGGGGATTTTGAAGACCTTTACCGACAGGTCGAGGATGTTATCCGTCATCTTGAGGCGCAAGACAGGCTTACAGAATGAAAAATGGGCAGCTGGATTTTCTGATGAGTAATTGCCAAATTTTTATAGGTGGGACTTTTTGATAAATGTGTAAAATAGGTGGGACTTACCAGCTGCCCATTCGTCAATGCTTTCGACGGGCAAAGATACAAAAATTTTCGTTCGAAAATTATGATAATGATAATTTTTTTATAATCAAAATTTAACAATTATATCTTAAAAAACGATTATTCAACTAAAACGAGGAAATGACGCAAGAAGAAAGCATTTTATCAGCGCTAAATGAGCAACAACAGGTGGCAGTAAGCCAAACAGACGGTCCGGTTATGGTGTTGGCGGGAGCGGGTTCGGGAAAGACGAGAGTGCTTACCTACCGGATTGCCTATATGTTGGCGGTGAAAAACATCAGTCCTTACCGTATTTTGGCCCTCACTTTTACCAATAAAGCCGCCGCGGAGATGCGTGAACGTATTATTCAGCTGGTTGGCGGGGAACTGGCCAAGGCGGTGACGATGGGTACTTTTCACTCTGTTTTCTACAGAATCCTCCGCGCGGAAGCGGAAAAGGTAGGCTATAGCAACAACATTACGATATATGATACTGACGATGCCAAATCATTGATCAAGAGCATTGTCAAGGAGATGGGGCTTGATCCGAAGCAATACACGCCGGGATTTATCCTGAGCCGGATTTCCATGGCGAAATCCAGTCTGCTTTCGGCGCTGGAGTATGCTGACAATCCGGACATCCAAGCGGCCGACCGCATGTCGAACAAGCCGATGATTTCGCAGATTTTCGCCAAGTACAACGATCGTCTGCAAAAGGCCAATGCCATGGATTTCGACGATTTGCTGTATTATATGAATGTGCTTTTGCGCGATTCGCCCGAGGCGCTTTTCAAATACCAGAACCGTTTCAACTATATCCTCATTGACGAGTATCAGGACACGAACTATGCGCAGTATCTGATCATAAAGCGTTTGGCCGCGCTTAACCAGAACATTTGCGTGGTGGGTGACGATGCGCAGAGTATCTACGGTTTCCGTGGCGCCGACATCCAGAACATCCTCAATTTCAAGAGGGATTATCCTGCCACCCGCATTTTCAAGCTGGAGCAGAACTATCGTTCCACGCAGAACATCGTCAATGCGGCCAATGCCGTTATCGCTCACAACAAAGACCGTATGCCCAAGGAGGTGTGGACCGAGAATGCGGAGGGGCCGAAGATCGAGGTGATTCGGGCGGCATCGGATTTGGAGGAGGCCAATGAGATTGCCAACAAGATATTCGAGACCCAAATGCGGGATCATGTCGAGAACCGTCAATTTGCGATCCTTTATCGTACCAACACGCAGTCGCGCGCGTTGGAAGAGGCGATGGTGAAGCGGCACATCCCGTACAAGATATTCGGCAGTATCTCTTTCTACAACCGCAAGGAGATCAAGACTTTGTTGGCTTATTTCCGATTGGTGATCAACCATTACGACGAGGAGTCGTTGCGGCGTGTCATCAATTTTCCGATGCGCGGGATAGGGGATACTTCTGTGGCGAGAATCGCGGCAGCGGCGCAGGAAGCGCACATACAGATGTGGGATGTACTGGAACGCCCCGAGAACTACAATACGGGTTTAAATGGGCCCACAATGGCCAAGATGCGGGATTTCGCCGCCCTCATCAGCGGCTTCTCCGCCCAACTGACGACCAAAAACGCTTATGAACTGGGTATGCAGATTTTCTCCAAGACGGGATTTGCCCAGGCGTTGAACGAAAATGTGGAAGAAAAGGAGCGCGTGGATCACGTGACGGAGCTTTTTAACGCCATACAGAGCTTCATTGACCGCGAGCCCGAAAATATCCTCAACGAGGAGACTGGCGAGATGTTGGAGACCTATTTCCCTTCGTTGGACCAGTATATGCAGTCGGTGTCGTTGCTGGACGAGAGGGATTTGAACAAGGGAGAAGATGCCGAGGAGCAGAATGTGGTGAAGTTGATGACGATCCATTCGGCGAAGGGTCTGGAGTTTGATTACGTGTTTGTTTCCGGCATGGAGGAGAACCTCTTCCCCTCATCGTTGAGTCTGGATTCGCGGCACGAGATGGAGGAGGAGCGCCGGTTGTTCTATGTCGCGCTCACGCGTGCCCGGAAGCAGGTTTTCCTCACCATGGCGATGTCCCGTTTTCAGTACGGGCAGCGCAGACCTTGCGAGGCCAGTCGTTTCATGGAGGAGATTCCCGCCCGCTTTCTGAATGTCACCCACAAGGCTTCCGAAGGCAGCGGCTTGTTCGGTCGATCGTCGGAGACTTCCACGGGTTCGTTCCGTTTCAGAGGAACGAGCTCATCCTCAGGTGGATATAGCCGGGAGGTCCGCAAACCTGCTGCGCCCGCCCCGAAACCGGTGGTCAAAACCCAAACGGAGGTGCGCCTCGACCAGATCGGCGATTTGGCGGCTCCCGAGTCGATACAGCCCGGTGTGCGTGTCTATCACGGCAAGTTCGGCTTCGGTCGTGTGCAGGATGTCTCTGGCGCCGGCCCCGATGCCCGCGCGGTAGTGGTCTTCGACACCGTAGGCACCAAAACATTAGTCCTTAAATTCGCTAAATTATTGATACCCAAATAATAGAATATGCAATTCAGAACAATCATACCCGCCCCGCAATACCCGTTCCATATCCAGGAAAACGATGCTGTGATGTTGGTCGGATCCTGTTTCTCCGACAATATGGGACACTATTTCGACACGCACCGTTTTGAGGTGTGTTCCAATCCGTTCGGGGTGCTCTTCAACCCGATTTCCATCGACAGGGCGTTGCGTTTTATGCTCCAGCCCGATTTGTTCGACAAAAACCGCTATTTCTACAAATATCGGGATCTGTGGGTGAGCTTTGCCCACCATGGGCGCTTTTCCAAGGAGATATTCGAGGATTTCGAAGCCAATATCGACGCGAATCTGGGGCAGAGTGCGGCGTTCCTGCGCAATACCCGTTACTTGTTCATCACATTCGGAACAGCTTTCTGCTACAAGTTCATTCCCCGCGACCTGATTGTCTCCAATTGCCACAAGATTCCGAATCATCAGTTCGACAGAATCAGATTGGATGTCAAAAAGATTGTGACACAATGGAATAGCACGCTGGCTTTGCTGAAGGAAAGCTGTCCCGACATGAAGGTGATTTTCACGGTGAGCCCGGTGCGGCATCTTGGCGACGGTGCGCACGAGAATGCGTTGAGCAAGGCGACACTGTTGTTGGCGATTGAAAAATTGGTGGACAATGACTATTCGTTTTATTTTCCGGCATACGAATATTTGATGGACGATTTGCGGGACTATCGATTCTACGCAAAGGATTTGTGTCATATTAATGATCTGGCTGTCAATTATTTGGAGGAGAGATTGGCGGAGTCTTTCTTCAGCGCTGAAACCATCGAGCGTATGGTGGAGATTGAAAAGGAGAACCGTTTCCTCAACCATCGGAAATTCCGGTAGGCTGTTCGTCTTTATTTTTTCGTATTTTTGCAGTTTGTAATCAATAGGGTTATGAGACGTCACATGCGAAATATCCTCTTCGGGATCTGCCTTTTGGCGGTATCGGTGCTCTTTTTCAGCTGCCGACATGAGGAGAAGTATTCCGTGATTCCCTACATTGAGTTTCTCTCTTTGGAAAAATTGGACGAAGGCAACGATTATGACAGTCGGGCCTATCTCACGCTTTATTTCCACGATGGAGACGGCGACATCGGGTTGGATGAAACCGACCGGAACCCGGTTTTTTCCGTGGATTCCCCCTATTATTACAATCTTTTCATCGATTTTTACGAGAAACAGCATGGTGAGTGGGTGAAGTTGGAATTCCCGACACCGCTTCACGCCCGTGTCCCGCATCTCAGCAACGATGTGCCGGAATCGATTGAGGGCACGCTGACCATCTTGACGTACATCAACAATCCTGCTTCTCCATACGATACGGTGCGGCTTTCCTGTTGTCTCGTGGACCGCGCCTTGCATCACAGTGACACCATATTCACCCCTGAAATAATAGTACAGAAATGAAGATAACAGACAAAGTTAAAGAGTTGATAGCGTTAACGTTACGCGAAGATATTGGCAATGGGGACCACTCCTCGCTCTCATGCATTCCGGCCGATGCCCAGGGTGATATGAAACTGCTCATCAAGCAGGACGGTGTGCTTGCTGGCGTGGATGTCGCGCGGGAAGTGCTGCGTCAGGTGGATGAGAACATCCAGATGGAACTCTTACTTCCGGATGGCGCGCAAGTGCGTAAGGGTGATATCGCTTTCACGCTTCACGGTTCTTCGCGCAACATGCTGACTGCGGAGAGAACCCTGCTCAACTTCATGCAGCGTATGAGCGGTATTGCCACGACGACGCGCGAGTATGTGGATTTAGTGAAAGACACAAACGTTGTTCTGCTCGATACGCGCAAGACGACCCCGAATATGCGAATCTTCGAGAAGTACGCTGTGACGGTTGGCGGAGCCCAAAACCACCGTTTCGGCCTTTACGACATGATGATGTTGAAAGACAACCATATCGATTTTGCGGGCGGTATTGAGAAAGCGATCGATGCAGCCAATAAATATCTGAAAGACAATAATCTACAGTTGAATATTGAAATTGAAACCCGTAGTTTGGACGATGTGGTGCGAGTGTTGGAGCACGGGGGTGTGCAGCGCATCATGTTCGACAATTTCACTCCGGACATGATCCGTGAGGGCGTCAAGATGGTGGATCATCGTATGGAGACGGAGGCCTCTGGCGGCATCGTTCGCGAAACCTTGCACGACTATGCCGTTACCGGGGTGGATTTCATCTCCGTGGGTGCTTTCACCCATCATATCAGCAGCTTGGATATGAGTCTTAAATCGTTGATATAGAGAATTGCAAGCCACATTCATCAGCACAATGGACCAGCAATGAGACGACGGATTCGGTATATAAAGTTGAAATTCCGCCAGTGGGGAAACGATTTGGAGAAAGTCCCGGGTTTTGGCAAATGGGTGAAAAAGTCCAAAGAGATCACTTTGCCCGGCCTGCAGAAGGTTCCGTTGTACGATGTCTTGCGTTTTTTCGGGAAATCGATGAGTCAGGGAGTGGTTTTCCAGCGTGCCGCGGCCATCACTTACCGTATATTTGCCGCAGTGATACCCATGATTCTCGCACTTTTCTCCGCTATTGCTTTTTTGGGAGAGGATTTCCGCAACGCTTTGATTTCCATGATGGAATCTATCGTCCCCCCGTATGTTTGGCCGGCGGTTTCGGGGATGATAACTGACGTGGTGATGCGTCAGAACGGCACATTGTCCTCGTTCATGTTTGTCATTGGTATCTATTTCACGATTGTCTGTCTCAATGGCATTTTGGCGGCGATGACCTCTTCCTATTTCACGGAGGAAAAACGGACACTCATAGACCAGATTCTGTTAAGTGCCGGATTGATGATGTTGACATTTGTCATCATTGTCTTTGTGGCCGCCCTTTTCATCCTGGCGTCATTGGCGGTGGATTATATACATAACAGCTATGGCAACAATCCGGAGATCTATTCCTTTGTGGTGCATTTTCTGAAGTGGTTATTGGTATATGCTGCTATCTATTTCTTAATCAGTATTTTCTATTATCTTGCCCCAGTCAAGCGCGGCGACTACAAATTCTTCTCCGCGGGGTCCTCCACCTGTACTATTCTGTTGGTGTTGTTGCTTTGGATTATCAACCTCTATTTTTCCAATTTCACCAATTACAACCTTATTTATGGTTCCTTAGGTGCTGTTTTCGCCATTTTATTGTGGTTGAACTGGAGTTCCACCATTTTCTTGATCTGCTATGATCTCAATGTGAGTATAGCCAAGGCAAAAAGCGAAAACAAGAAATTGGCCGATCAAATTGAGCAAGAGAGTGAACAAGAACAGAAATAAAACCTTATAAATCATATTATTATGGATTTTTTAGATTCGATTATTGATATACTTTTTGTTATCGGGGCCATTGCCTTGGGCCTTTTCCCGGGCATCAAAAAAGTAATCGGGGAGATGAACCCTTCCAAGAAGGTGGTCAAACCAGTTCGTCAGGAACCTGATAACGAGCAAGAAGAGGTTGACCCGCCCAAGAGAAGCAAATGGAAAGCCGCAAAGACTGCCGATGTCCAACCGGAAGAAAAAGAGGAGTATTTCTCATACGAGACCATGAGCGACCGGGATTTTGAGCATCTGTTCGCGCAAAACGGCGAGGAGTGTGTTGAGCATGTGACGGCGGAAACCCCGCACAAGGGGATTCATCTTGCTTTGGACGAGGAGGAGGTTTATAAGGGTGTTGTGTGGTCGGAGATTCTGAAACGGAAGTACTGATAAAAAAAGAGAACCCCGCGGGGTTCTCTTTTTTTTATTGTTTGAAAGTGACAGGCACTTGGTAGTAGCAGCGTACCGGTTTGCCGTTGTTCTTGCCGGGCTTCCATTTCGGCATTGCCATGACGCCGCGGACGGCTTCCTTGTCGCATTCGGGGAAGAGGGGCGCTTTGACTCTGGCGTTGCTGACGCTGCCGTCTTTTTCCACGACGAACTCGATGAGCACGGTGCCGGTGATGCCGCTGGTACGTGCCACTTCGGGATATTGGATTTCCCTTTGCAGGAACGCCAAGAGTGCGTCATCGCCGCCAGGATATTCCGGCATCTCCTCAGTCCACTGTTCCGGAGGGGTTTCGCTTTCAGATTCAGGGACAAAATCGACTTTTGTGTCTTCGATGTCGGGGATGATGTCGTCAGGGGCAACGTCAACATCAAACAACGTGATGTCCAAGTCCACGTGGACATTGTCGTCCACGATTTTGATAATCACCTCTTGTTGAGGTTGTTGAGGCGTTGTCGGAGGTGGCGTTTGGTCGGTGGCGAGCACATCATCGTCCAAAACGGTGATGAAATCGTCGTTCGCCAGTTCAAATGGCGCTGTGCGGTCTTCGCTGGCGAAAAGTTCGAAGCCAGCATACACAAGACCTAACACTACGACAAATCCGACTAAAGCAAATAGTCCGCGTTTGTTTTCAAGATTGCCCTTGTCTGTTTTCTTTGTAATCATTTTTGTGTGTTTTAATATGAAACATTCTTGTTCAGCAAGTTCACTTGCTTTATTGGAACAACGCGGAGGAAGGGTGGAATATTGTGTTAAAAATGGTTTACACTTAGGAGCCAATAAAAAAAGGAAAGCCGCGGGGACTTTCCTTTTTTATATTTCAAAGAATATCAGACGTCATTATTGTCTGAAGGTGACGGGAACCTGGAAGAAGCAGCGGACGGGTTTGCCCATGTTCTTGCCGGGTTTCCATTTCGGCATGGCCATGACGCCGCGGACAGCTTCCTTGTCGCATTCAGGGAACAAGGGGACTTTGACCTTGGCGTTACTGACACGACCGTCTTTCTCGACGACGAATTCGATCAGCACAGTGCCGGTGATACCATTGTTACGGGCCACTTCAGGATACTGAATTTCGCGAGTCAGGAAAGCAAGAAGGGCTTCGTCACCGCCAGGGAACTCAGGCATCTCTTCGGTGAACATCATCGGAGGTTCGTCGCCGGCGTCTTCTTCAACCACTTCCACTTCCGTTTCAGTGTTGTCAACAATTACCTCATCCTCATTAAATTCCACGTCAAAACTGATATCGGTGTTCACTTGGATGTTGTTGTCCACAATGTTGAGCACCACCTCTTGTTGTTGTTGAGGTTGCTCTGGTGGAGGGGGAGGAGTTTGGTCGGTGGCGATGACATCGTCATCGACGACGGTGATGAATTCATCATCGTTCATCTCAAATGCGGGAGCCTTGTCTTCGTTGGCGAAAAGTTCAAAGCCAGCGTAAATGAGGGCTAAAACCACGGCAAATCCGACAAGAAGGAACAAGCCGCGCTTGTTTTCCAAATTTCCTTTGTCCGTTTTCTTTGCAATCATATCTCTATGTTTTTACGTTAAAATACACTTTTAATCAGTCTGCAAAAATACTCTTTTTTTCAATACAAAACGATGGTTTTTGAAAATTATTTTGTGGCAGTTTTTTTATGACCATCGGCGGACGTATGCGATAGGACGTATGTGATAGGACGTATGTGATAGGACGTATGCGATAGGACGTATGCGATACGTCCCTACGGTTCTAATGAATATGGTTTCTCCGTGAACCATTTCTTGTTCGGCTTGCTGCCCATCGTGAAGACCAGCTCGCCGCCGGCCATGATCTGCTCGTAGGTGATGTAGGCACAGTGCAGCGGTTTGCCGTTGAGCGTCACCGACTGGATGTAGCAGTTCTGGTCGCTGACGTTGGGGGCTTTGATCGTCAGGGTGTTGCCGTTTTGCAGATGGAGGACGTTTTCGGGCAAGTAGGGTGCGCCGAAGACGTACTGGCCGCTGGCGGGACAAACGGGATAGAAGCCCATCGCACTGAAAATGTACCATGCCGACATCTGTCCGCAGTCGTCGTTGCCGCACAGCCCGTCGAGGTGGTTGCGGTACATCTTGTTCATCACCTCGCGCACG
>JAEEIG010000178.1 GCA_016281255.1 Bacteroidales bacterium | reverse complement strand
CATAAAAACAATCCATATCCTCATATTGCGGCTTGATCGTTTCATGGCCATCGGCATCAACACACCCATGCAAACCGTCTTTCTCCACATACCAGAAACCCGCAAAAAAGTAATAGCTGACCGAATCGTATATGGGTTTCAACACCATATCACCGTTTCGGTTAATAAAGCCAATTTTGCCGTCAACATGGACAGGATGGACGTTGGGGGTTGAATTGTTGGGGGACATAATTGACGATTTAAGGGTTACTCATTGTTGTTCTCACTTAATTCTTGCTCATCACTGAGGGTCGATTTCAGATATTTTTTCACGCTCAACGGACTTACAACAGAATGTCCAAGTTCTTTCTCCAATGCGGTTCTGGCGGAACGTGCAACATTGCCGCCTTTTTGAGCAACATTCATATTCTCTTCAAACGTTTCCGGATTTTGCTCTTTTGAGAGGTCTGTGGTGGCAGTTTCAGCAAGCATATTCAGAATCAGCTCGGTATTGGTCATGTTGTCACGCAAGTTTTCCTTTTTCAAGCCTTTGAATCGCTTGTATTCCTTTGTGGTTTTGCCACTCCACGTTTGGGTGATGATGTCCGTAAGTGTGGCGAATTGCATACCCTCTTCCACTCCTCTACGCCTCCATTCATCAGTCAGTTCTTTTCTGACTTCAATAGATTTAAGCCGCTGGTTGATCCAGCTGTCGGAATAACCCAACCGTTTATAGTCAAGCATCGCTTGGTTGATAGATAGTTCCGGATCCTGAAGTTGGTCGATCCTGTTACTCGCCACCTGCGCCATCCACAGTTTAAAGGGTTCGGCCTTTGGTGATGGGATGGACTGGATGATGCGGAAAATGCCTTCCATTGGTGCTGCTTGGATTTTTCTACGTTTCCCATCTGCGGCTGTCATTTGAAGGGGGGTACAAATTGTACCCCAGTTGGCATTTAAAGCAGAGTCTCTCATTCTCATTTTTTTTATGTACTGCTTCACATCAGTGCTGTCCGTCAGTACTCCAACCACATCTGCTACGGAAAAATACCATTTCTCTTGTTTGTCGTCCCAAACGGTGCGGACTTTTTTTTCTTCAAATAATTGGATAGCTTGTTTTTGAGTCATAGTTTTTGTTATTTGATATTTGAATTATAGTAAAATATTTCAGTCCGCAAAGATACAAAAAATCAAAATACAAAAACAAGGAAAAGCAGCAAAAACGAACTATCCATGCCTATTTTATGTCACGTGTATTAGTTTTTACGAATCGGCAACGGCACGCTGATTTTGTAAAAATTGCGAAACCATTTGATTTCAGAACATTGTGACAGCAATGTGTCTTGTAGGAAAGATTTTACAACTTTGCAATCGCTGTCGGCCTCTTTGTCATCTTCATCAGACTTCAATTTCTCCGGTTCGGGATAAACAATCACACATTTAATTTCATTCTCTTCCTTATCACCTCCTAAATGATTCAATATTCGCTTGTCACGAGCATAGCAGCTTATTTCCCTAATATCATCCAAGATACCACGATTTGAATCTTCATAATGTGGTTTATATTTGGCATCCAGAATGATTTTTTCATCCTTTTTAATAAAATCAACAGCCGTATTACAATGGCCCTGTACTTGAAACTCAATTTGTTCAGGGTAGGCGGCTGTCAGTTTTCATCATATCTTTCATTTGCCAAAGAATATTTTGCGCAATTAACAAATCGCTCTGCAGCATTCCATCTGTTTCATTCCGAAACTTGTTCATCAGTTCCGTTTTCCTGTTTGATTAAATTTATATTATCCGCCATTATTCTTTGTCTATTTGTCAGTAATTTACGCGGCAAAGATACGATTATTTAAGGAAACCCCCTTTTGCTACCAAGTCCTTCAGCCCTAACGGGCTGTTTCGCGAACGGATTGGCCTCTCTTATCCGCACACGGCAGGGATAATTCCCAACTCTACCTGGAAAAGTACTTATTGCAAAAAACAAACATGCAGAACTTGAGTAATGTTTCAAATTACCACCTGCAAAGGTACAATTTTGTTTCAAAATACTATATGCTAAAAATATTTTTGTCACAAAATGACAGATATAAAAAATGGAGCAACACATCCACTGGCTCGATTCGGTTTTGCCGTATCGTTTGTAACAAACAGATAAACAACGATTTTCGTGCATCGCATTGATCACGGTTTGCAGGTGTTCGCTTTCGCTCGGGACGCTTTCATTGCTTCTCTGTCAGTTTTTGGTACATTTTGAAGAGTGCGGCAACAATCTCATTTTCCGACAGCTTTGGATCGAAAACGTAGGCCTTCATCACGGCTTTGTCGTTAGATTCGTGTGCCCTTCGTAATTCCACAGGCATAAACGTATCGTCATAAAGGTCCGCCAATGAGCTGTCGGGGAACTTGGCGCGGGTGTCAAGAATGTCTTGGGCGGTTTGTTCGATTCGGGCTCGTAGAGACGCAAAGTTTTGTGCTTCTATGGACGGCCAAGGAAAATTATTGTAAACAATATCTTTGGAATATCGATAATCACTCTTCAAACGACCGCAAATCATCTTTACCCAAGCCATGTGAACAGAACTTGTCAGCACTCCAAACTCATACAGTTCCGCATCAGGAAGAATGAGTACAGAATTAGTGGGAATCGTATCATAGTCTAAAAAACCAATAGGGATATACCTCCTGCTTTCCGACGAAGTGGCAGGGACAATAATGTATCTTTCGGGATTCTTCAATTCTCTGAACAAAGTCGGGGTGTCAGCAAGCTTCCGTCTGTCTGGGGCCCCTTGCAATCTGTCATGCTTACACAAGGACACACGTTTGCTAACTTCGGGGAGCTTTCGTAGTTCAGCAGGACTCGCACCGACAAGCCACAAGCACCATCTTTCCTTAGCATTGATAAACTCTTCTGCGCCTGTCAGTTTCTTTATGAATTTGGCCGCCGAAGGTTCTTTTTTTATAAAACCCTCATATTCACCAGCTTCTATAATGAGATGACCTCCATCTGCAGGACGATTACCTGTGGTCATTAAGGGCACATCGCAAATCGGTTTGTTCCGGTTTTCTATCCAAACATTTTCAGCATCAATCAGATAAGGATTGATATTCGAAGCTCTAACAGTCTCCGAACCATTGATAAAGATGCGTTTGGGTTTCGTTTCCGATTTGGTGGAGGAAAAGCCGACAATCACACAATGCACATGCGCTTTTTGCTCCGATTCGCTATCCCAGCGGAATGTCCTGTATGCAAAGTCAATCCGGATTCCGAACCTTTCAAACAAGGGTTTCCAAACGGACGACACTTGTTCACCCTGCGTAATGCTGTTGGTGGAGACATAGGCACACCTTGTGTGTTCATTCTGGATGAGTTGCGCTGTCTTGAAATACCAATTGGCCACATAGTCGATCTTACCCGCCGATTTATATGGTTTTCCGCTATCATCAACGTAAATGGCCAGCGTATCTTCCTTTTGTTCCTTATTTTGGAGAGAATAACCTACAAACGGTGGGTTCCCCATAATGTAGTTGTAAACGACAGGCTTCCCATTGGCTTCTTTCTCAGGCTTCATAAACTCATATTCCTTGGTTGCCACGTTCAATTCTTTGTAAACGCCATTATAAGGAATCCGCGATTCTTCCGCACGAGTAACATCTTCAAAATCATCCACTTGATAGATATTGAGTTTTTCCGTATAGAGCAAATTACGGTGAGGGGGCTCGGTCAATGTTTTCCAGTCCATCCGCAAAGCATTGCCTTCCACAATGTTGGCATGGTTTTTCAGCGGAAGGAAGTCAATTTCGCAGCCTATCAACCGCTCGGTCTCTTCCGCCATCTGGCATTCGGCAATCCAAAGTGCCGTCTTGGACACCGTGACGGCAAAATCATTGATTTCAATGCCATAAAACTGGTTGATATTCACCTTGACAAACTCTTCATTGAAGCCGAGAACTTTCTCTCCTTTGTTCAGCACGGCAATCACCTTGTTTTCCAACCTGCGAAGAGAGATGTAGGTTTCGGTAAGAAAATTGCCGGAGCCGCAGGCGGGGTCAAGGAAGGTTAATGTCCCTAATTTGTTTTGAAAATCGAGCAACCTTTGGCGTTGCACTGTCAGGGTTGTCCGCATTTCCATAATAGATTGGAACTCCGTCTCCAACTCGTCCATAAACAGCGGGTCTATCACTTTGTGGATATTTTCAATGCTGGTGTAGTGCATCCCGCCCTTCCGTCTCGTTTCGGGATTCAGGGTGCTTTCAAACACCGCACCGAAAATCGTAGGACTGATTTCCGACCAATTGAACGGGGCACAATGGTTCACCAGCACATCCACGATTTCCTGCGAGAAGTTCGGGATTTCGATTTCCGTCGCCGCAAACAAACCACCATTCACATAAGGGAACGGCTTCAGCTTCAGGTCGTACTTGTCGCGTTGTTCCACGGGGGTGTCCAATGCCTTGAACAGCTTGATGATGCCGTCGCGTAAATTTTCTACAGGAAAACTCTTCACGTAATCCTCGAAGCTGGTACGTGTTTCAAACAATCCTGCATCTTCGGCATACAGACAGAACACCAATCTTACACACAATATGTTAAGCGATTGAAGGCTATCGGCATCGGGTTCTAGATATTGTTTGATGAGCGCATCGTAGAGTTTTCCCACCAGTCCTCCTGCTTTCAGGCTCACTTCTTCTTCGCGGCGGACCTGCTCGCTGCGGGTATCGACAAGGAACTGCAGACGGTAACACTCTTTTTCCAAGTCTTTCAGAAAAATCTGCTGCGGTTCCCCTGTGGGATTTTCCATGTCATATACAAGAAATTCGTTGAAATTACAGGTCACTATCCATTTCGGATGTTGGCTCAGAGGAAGTTCCGCCACATATTGTTTAGCTTGCTGATAAGACGTCAGCATTCTTCCATCGCTTTGCCGTATCGGATCCCGCAGATCTTTGTCGCTTGACTTTTGCTCGATCATCACATGTGTAGCGGGAATATAAGCATCAATGAAATTTGTAATGGTTTTGTTTTGGATTCTGTCTTTGACCTGTTCCTCAAAAAAGATGAAATTAGCGATATCCTTGACTCCGAAGACATTAGTCAGCAGGTCTATCCAGAACTTCTGGGCTTCGCCCTTCTCGTACCCGTGCCCCTGCCAGTTCCCGACAAACTTCTTAGCCGCTTTAGCTTGTTTTGCTGATGTTTTCATTGTTATAATGTTTTTAAAAATCAGTTTGCAAAGATAATAATTTTTTCAACGCGGCAAAATCACTCTGGGGTGACTCTGGTCTAACTCTAGGGTAACTCTAGGGTAACTCTACACTAACTCTACACTAACTCTACACTAACTCTACACTGAGTTTGTGATTCGCTGTGTGATTCGCTGATTTAGGTTGTCACTTTTGTGTCTTACGACTGATCCGAGTTGACGGGTTAATAATTTGCGACTGATTCAGGTTGTCGCCTGTTTACTTTTTGTAATTTTGCAGAAACGCGCAATTCACCTAATTCGCCCAATTCGCCGACAGCCACCACACCGCCAGCGCCACCTGCGCCGCCAGTATCGCCGGCACGCCGTACTTGAACTTCTTGTGCTGGGTCTTGTGGCGCCAGACCTTCATCCCCAACCACGCCCCGACGCTGCCGCCGATGGCTGCCAAGCCCAGCAGCACACTCTCCGGAATGCGCCAACGTTTGTGCTGCGCCTTCCACTTGTCGATGCCGTACACGATGAAGTTGACCACCGTGATGGCCGCCAAATAGATCAGAATCAGATGCTTCGCTTCCATGACAGTCAAAACAGTGTCGGTTCCCAACTTTGGAGGCCTGCGCTCTTGGCGTTGGACTGTGCCTCCAGATTCAAGAGTTTGATCTTGCGGGAGACATCCCACCGATAGCCGCCGAGGGTGCCGTTGGAGCAGACCACGCGGTGGCAGGGCACGATGCACATCACCGGGTTGGCGCCGACCGCCTGTCCCACCGGCCTCGCAGCACGCGGCTGGCGAATCCGCTCGGCAATGTGCCGGTAGGTGATCACCATGCCGCTGGGGATGCCGAGCAAATCCCGCCACACCTCCAACTGGAACGGCGTGCCATACAAATGCAGGCAAAGACTCGAGACCTTGTCATCATGGCGACGGAGCAGCAAAAGAGCCTTTTTGTGCAGGGCGACGACACGGTTGCGGAACCGCGCCTTGGGGAAATGCCGTCTCAACGTCGCCTCGGGTTGCCACTTTTCGGCAGCGGGCATCAGGAAACAAATGCCTTTGGGTGTCGAGGCAATCAAAACGCGCCCGACGGGGGCGGACTGGATGCTGTAACTGATGGTGAGAGGTTTCTCCCTGCCTAAGAACTCCTCCCGCGTCATCGGCTCGATCCAGATGCGGCAATGTTTTTTGTCGTTCATTTCAAGCGAATTAGACTGCAAAAATACAAAATTATGCACATCGTCAAAAAAAGCGTACTTTTGCCGCATGAAAGAAAAAAGCGGCCTTTACATCCACGTCCCGTTCTGCAAGTCCAAGTGCGTCTATTGCGGATTCTATTCCACCGTGAACCATCGGGAGATAGAGAAATTCCTGTCCGCGCTGTCCGAGGAGATCGACCTGCGTAAAGAAGAGAGCGCAGGAAAAACCATCCGCACCGTCTATTTCGGCGGCGGAACCCCATCGTTGTTGCCACCGTCTCAGCTACAATATATTCTCGGCGGCATACACCGGCACTACGACATCGACCCGGACGCGGAAATCACCATCGAGGCCAACCCCGAACAGCTCGCATTGGATTACTGCGAAGAACTTAAGACTTTGGGATTCAACAGAATAAGCATCGGCATACAATCCTTCCATGATGAGATTCTGCAGTTTTTAGGACGGAAACATACCGCCAAAGAGGCCTTGCAAGCGGTGGAAAACGCGCATAAAGCCGGTTTCGACAATATTTCCATCGACTTGATTTACGGCGTGAACGAGCGTGACAACACATTGTGGTTAAAAGAGTTAGAAACCGCGTTTGTCATGCCCATACGGCACTTTTCCGCCTATGCGCTCACCGTGGAAGAGAACTCGCTGCTCTACCGCCGCATCCGACAGCACAAAACCGTGGAACCGGATGAGGATATGGCTTCCGTACAATATGCCATACTGTCGGAAGCGGTCGCGAAGTCGCGGTTCGCGCAATACGAGGTCTCCAACTTCGCGGTAAATGGCTGGGAATCACGACACAACTCCGCCTACTGGGACCGAACGCCCTACCTCGGGCTCGGTCCGGCGGCGCACTCCTTCGACGGCGCGCACCGCTCCTGGAACGCCCCCACCCTGTCGGACTACTTCGCCCAAATCGAGCAACGGAAACCCTTCCACGAGCGCGAAACCCTCACCGACACAGACCGTTACAACGAGTACCTGCTCTTGCGGCTGCGCACCCGCGCTGGCATCGACTTGCGGGAGATGGAAGCGCTTTTCGGACTGGAGCGCACGGACGGTCTGCTCCGGCATTTCGAGACGGACGTAGACACCCGCCACTACGAGCACACCCCCGACCGATTGAGACTGACTTCGGAGGGACTCTGGTTCGCGGACGGGATTGCGGGGGATGCGTTCGAAATCGAAGAAAAAAGTTTTTAATTCTAGCATTGATTAGTATTAAAAATAATACTATCTTTGCCGCAATTTATTTTCACGTATGAAAACAAAGAAAGTTAAAGAAGTCATCAAGATGCTCGAAAAGGACGGGTGGTACCTCGCCTACACGAAAGGAGACCATCGGCAATACAAACACCCGATAAAAAAGGGAAAGGTTACAGTAAACAAAAAGCTGTCAGACGATTTAGATGACTTTTATTTAAGCAGCATTTTCAAACAAGCAGGTTGGAAATAAACATTGAATAAGAACAATTATGGAAAAGATAATAGTATCAGTGGATTGGTGCGGTAAAAATTACGCCGCATATATTTGTGACGAAAGAATTGGCGGTGTAGTGCTTGCCACTGGAAAAACTTTCGAGGATTTGCAAAAAGACGCTGAAGAGGGTGTTCGCACCCAGATTGAAGGTTGTCTTTTGGACAATGACCCCATACCCGAAGCCATTCAACGAGGCGAATACACACTTGAATATGAGAAAAGAATAAGTGCAATTCTGCATGAGGCGCAGCAATACACCACATTGTCTGCCCTCAGCAGAATAACCGGTATCAAGCACGCGCAACTGTCACACTACGCCAATGCCGTTTCCCAGCCACGGCCAGCCCAACGGACACGCATCCTCGAAGGCATCCATAAGATAGGAGAATCCTGCCTAGCATTATAACAATTCTTGATTTAAGAAATTATAAACATCCAAATATGAAAAAGATCACCCTTTTGACCATCATCCTCGCGGCCGTCGTGCTATTCGGCTGCCAGAAACCCAAAGCCATCGTGGTGGTGCCCGAGCCAGTCGAAGTCACCCCCAAAGGCGGACAGTTCACCATCGACGACAAGACGATGCTCTGCTTCGACAACCTCGGCGCAAACGGCACCGAAACCTCGAAAATGATCCGCGACCTCTATGAAAGCTACTTCAAGCTTCGTCCGAACTTAGGTGACGCCGAAAGTGCCAAGAAGAATTCCATCTTGTTCTCTATCAGCAAGAAAGAGATCAAAGACATCGGCGACGAGGGCTATGTGCTGGAAGTGAAAGCCAAGCGCATCACGGTAGAGGCGAACACCACCGCCGGACTGTTCTACGGCATGCAGACACTGCTACAGCTCGCCGGCACCGACAAGTTGGCCGACAGCAAGACCTTCGCCGTGCCCTGCTGCCAAATCACCGACTACCCTCGCTTTGGCTACCGCGGTGCCCACCTCGACGTGTCGCGCCACTTCTTCGACACCGCCTTCGTGAAGAAGTACATCGACCTGTTGGCCTACTACAAAATCAACAAGTTCCACTGGCACCTCACCGACGACCACGGCTGGCGCGTGCAGATCGACCGCTACCCAGAGCTCACACGCGTGGGCGCATGGCGTCCTGAGCGCACCTCCTGGGACACGCTGCACCCTGTGATGCCCGACGAGCCCATGACCTACGGCGGTTTCT
>JAEEIG010000018.1 GCA_016281255.1 Bacteroidales bacterium | reverse complement strand
ATAGTGGAACGGGACCGTCAGGGCGAAACGCTCCTTGTTGCGGCGGACCTTGTATGTCTGGAAACTGTCCGGAATCTTGTCGGACATCATCACGGTCCAGTCGATGGCGCGCACCAGCGAATCCAGGTATTCGGCGCCGAAACCGAGCGAGTAGAGGCCCGAGACCAGGCCGCCCATGCTGGTGCCGCCCACCAAATCCACCGGGATGCCCATCTCTTCCAGATACCGCAGGACGCCCAGGTGAGCCATGCCACGCGCGCCGCCTCCACCCAGCACGACGGCCACGGTAGGCCTATACTGGCGGATGGAATCCATCTTCGCCCGGACTCGGGCGACTGCAAGAGAGTCTTCCATCGGATTGACACTGGGTGCAATGATTCGGTGCTGTGCCGCCAGGACGGTCGGCAGGCATGCGCAGATTAACAGCAGGGCGCCTTTTAGAGTCATGTTATCGATTCGTTTACTTATTCTTTTCCAACCAGCACGCTCCTCAAAAACCAAGCGTACCAGATTTCTACGGAGATGGTGACGATTTCCATGATCGCATTCCCCCAGGAACTTTCCAAAATACCTATCACATAAAACAGGACAGGTAGCAGAATGGTTACCAGTATGCGAATAATCGTCCAAAATCCCACCTTGCCGAGACGTCCACGATACCAGACCATGAGGAGCGTTCCCAGCGGGATATAGATGAGCGGAAGTGCAGTGGCGGTGGCTGCCGACAAATCATGCATCGATTCCCCCAGGCAGAAAATCACGAAATCACACAGATTGACCACAATGGCGATCCACCACAAAGCCGTCAACGGATGGGCAAGTCCCTTCATTCCACGAAGGAAGGCATAGTAGATGACAGCCTCCCCCACCGTATGGATCAATCCGAGCACGACGGGAATGTGCAAATACATCCAATTATTGACGGGCACGTAGGAACAGATGGCCGAAATGACCATCACCGCAAAGGCGGATTCGATGACGGGGCGCGGGAGTCCGCTTTGCAAAGAGTCGACCTGCAGTTGTTTATTCATAGTCTACAAATGTAAGAATAATAAGGCAGGAATGAGAAAAAAAGGCATCCCGTAAAGCCGGAAGTGCCGATATTTCGCCATAATGCAACGGATTTGACCAATGCTTTATGGGGATAATGTGGAAGAAATCTTTACCTTTGCCTTTCATTAGAATTGAGATGATTCCACCTTCTACCATCGTTGTTCTGGCTTTGCTCTTTGCCTTGTTGGCCATGATTCTGGTGATTGTCCTGCTCATCAGGACGACCCGGAAAGTTGTCGACAACAACGCGCAGCTCATCGAACAAATGAAGAAGACGCCTGTCGACAGAATCAAGGAGGAAGTCTCCTCCGTAGAGCAACCGATGAAGATGGAAGATGACCAGTTGATGGCCTGGCTGGAAGAGAAGATGCAGGAAAACCCGCTGTATCAGCAGCCGGACTTGGACTTGAAGACGATGGCCGAAGCGCTGGGCATCTCCCAGCGACGCATCATCCGGTTGTTGAAGAGCCAGCCGAAGTACGGCAGTTTCAGCGCCTTCATTACTGAAAAACGTCTGGAGAAGGCTTGCGAACTGTTGAAATCACACCCGGAATTCACGATTGAAGGGATCAGCCAGGATGCCGGTTTCGCCTCCAGGCGCACTTTCCAGACGGTTTTCAAAAACCATTTGGGCATGAGTCCGTCTGAATATCGGAGCGCCGTATTGAATAAAACGAAATAGCTTCAACAGAGGCCTTGTCTCCGGCAGGCCCGCTAAAACTTCACACCCAGTTTGAGGCTTGCGGACCAACGGCTGAAGCGGCCGGAGGTGTAGATTCTGCCGAACTCGACTTCATCATCCGAAAAGTCCTCGGGAACAGCAGTAGACCCCCTGTAATTATAGCGGTCATAACTGCCCGAGACGCCGACAAAAAACCGGTCCCAGGAATAAATGGCGCCTGCCTTGAACACATAGTTCACGTGCAACTTGCCGTTGATCACATTCTTGACCAAGACCGGATCCCCCTCCTCCATTTCCCTCCTCATCGTGGAGGAGAACTGATTGAAAAGGGTGACCATCGGGATGGCCGTCAAGTTGAAGGTCAGGTTGCGGAGCCCTTTCCCGTCGGCGCCGGGCTGCCGGTGGAAAGGCACCAGGTTGTACGAAAAACCGCCTCCGAAGGAAACCTGCCGGGTGTCTTGCCGATACATCCCGAACCACAGGTCGGAAAGAGCGTCGTCCGGATCATGCTCGAACAGTCCCTGGAGGTATTTGAGGCCGAACATCCAGGTACCGGCGGACCGCCGCTGGATCACATTCCCCTTGTAGACGGCGGAATAAGCGAAAGTGCGTCGGTTGAAGGCATAGAACGCATCGGCGATGAAGGTGGTCATCCGTCCCGGTTTCTCGGTCTTGCCGGACTCTTCATGATATCCCCAATCGTAACCGAGTGCGATTTTCATTTCATAGTCGACCGGCCGGCGGAAGTCGTAATACTGCAATTGCAGGGCATAGCCCGGAGCGAGGTAGTCGAAGGAGAAGGACGTGTTCGCGCTCGTTCGACCGCCTCCGACTTGGTGGTTCCAGCCCAAAGAAAGGTTGCCGTACCCGACCTGCAAGCCGACGATCTTGTCCACACCGCCCAAGAGCTTGAACGTGGAAGAGGCATCCAAGAGTTCGGGGTCGTCTTCGAACGCGTAGATATACTCCGTCTTGTTGTCCATGGTTGTTCCCACCTGGTTCAGCGCGCCCGACACCGCGACGCTCCAGCGCGGGGC
The DNA here is from genome assembly GCA_016281255.1 of Bacteroidales bacterium. Classification (GTDB taxonomy): domain Bacteria; phylum Bacteroidota; class Bacteroidia; order Bacteroidales; family WCHB1-69; genus F23-D06. The sequence goes on along the minus strand of JAEEIG010000018.1, from coordinate 1,677 downwards.
CGGCTGGTAGACGGCGTTCGGATCCAGCTCCATGGACGGAGCCGCGATCACGTCGACAATCTTCCCCCAAAAAGAATCCTGCCGCTGGGAATACGCAGGAAGGCAAAAGGCCGGCAAAAGGACGAGAAGGGCGAGTGTTTTTCGAAGATCAAGCATGGTTTGTTCCTCTGTATTTACAACCAAAAGCCCCTTCAACTCTTTCTGAAGAAGAGGCTTTTGGCCAGCACTTCGTGGACGATTTAGTTTTCAGTGCTATTTTTTGCCGAATACATAATTGCCGCTCACGGAAAAGGAAACGTTCATGGACGATCCGGATACGGTGCCGGTGATGTCCTGCTCCTGGTCATTCAGCAGTTTTCCCTTGGTTTTCATCGTCCCGCCGCTGTAGGTGTACGGGTAGGTGCAGGTGGTCGTATTGCCGTTGGAAACGCGCTTCAGGGTCGCATCCTTGTCGGTGAAAGACAGCGTCAGAGTTCCAATGCCCACCAAATCTGCGGTGGACCAGGTGGTTCCCTTGAGGGAGGCGAGGGTGCCTTCCTGATTCCCGCTGCCTCCGTCGCCTCCGGAATTGTCCTTGGTGCAGGAGACGGTGGCTATGGCTAGGCAGCAGGCGGCCAGCAGGCTGAATAATTTCAAATATCTCATGAGTTTGGATAAAAGGATTAGCGGATGAATTCTTTCAAGAGTTTGTGGAGGAGCTCACTGACGTTGGACGTCTCCTCGGGGTGGGAGGCGAAGGTCGGAGTCTCGTTGACGAAATGGACGACCCGGTCCGTCTCTCCGTCGATGACGGCGCAGTAAAGGACATTGCCATACGGATCGCTGACGTAATAATTTTTGGAGGGATTGGTCAGGCCGCTGATCCCGGTCAGTTTTTCGATGGCCGAGTCGATGACTTTGGAGGCCGCCTTCTCCACCTTTTCTTTCTGGTAGCCAGCCTTGGTCTGGACATAGCCATAAGAGTAGATGACTACACCGTAGCGGAGGCCGCTCTTGTCCAGCATCTTCTTGAGGGATTTGGGGACGCGGAGACGGTCCGCCTTGGCGGGATCCACGTCCGGGAAAGTCTTCAGCCAATTCTTGATGTCCGCGTTTTCTCCGTCGTAATCCGCGGGAAGCATGTCGGAGAAAGGAAAGCGCTCCGAATTGATGATGTTCGAGACTGCTTTTGTGGCGATGGCGGAGGATTCCGCATTGTAGAATCCCTTTCCGTCGTCGCCATAAAGGACAATGTAGGAATAAGGCTGGACGAAGGCATACTCCGGTACGGATGCCACGTTGAAACTGGAGCTCGTGTAGCGGGAAGGACCGCAGGCCACCGCAAGCAAGAGGGCGGAAAGGCCGATGATCAGATGACGGGTGTTTTTCATATGGTGTTTTAATGTTAATTTGCATCACGGACGAGGCGGACGGACCGGCCGTTGCCAGGGTCTGAAGTGAGCGTAGATTCAAGTGACCAAAGTTACGGAATCTCAAACAGATTCAAGCGATGCTTTATTGGCCGAATCACTGGCATTATGGCGAAAACCGATACATTATTCCCAGACGACCATCAACCTCAATAAATAACAGCCACATGCAGCTTGGCACATACAAAAAATCCGCCGCTGGATAGCGCCGGGTATATAGTGAGGTTGTTTCAGGTGCAAGCGGTTTCGTACTCACCGGCTTGCTTAT
>JAEEIG010000177.1 GCA_016281255.1 Bacteroidales bacterium | reverse complement strand
TTCACGTTCGCGTCGCTCTGCAGGTAGCTGCGGCTTACGTTCAGGGGGATGTCCGGGGAGTCTATCACGCCGTGGAGCAGGGTCAGGAAGTCCGGGACGATCTCCTCCACGTGGTCCGTGACGATTTTGTCGACGTGCTCGGTGACGAACATCGGGTTGCAGTAGAGCTGGATCTTGTTCTTGTCGATGTCCATGCGCTCCTGGATCTTCGGGAAGTAGAGCACGCCGGTGAGGTTGAAGGGGTAATCGACGTTCAGATGGATGTGGAACATCGGTTCCTCGAACGACATGGGGTAGAGTTCGTGGTAGAATTTGTTGTAGTCCTCGTCGGACAGGGAAGAGGGCTGTTTCTGCCAGATGGGGTCGGTGTCGTTGATGATGCGCGGCACCTGCACGGCCTCCTCTTTCGGCTCTTCCTTCTTTTCGTCCTTGTTTTCCGTGTCTTCGGGTTTCGGTTCGGGCTTCCGCCACTCGGTCTTCATGCCGCAGCGGATGGGCACGGGCAGGAATCGGCAGTACTTGTTGAGCAGTTCCACCAGTTTGTCCTCGTTGACGAACTCCTGCAGCTCGTCATCGCCCACATGCAGGATGATTTCGGTGCCGCGGTCGGCTTTGTCGATCTCCTCGATGGTGAATTCGGGGGAACCGTCGCAGCTCCATTTCACCGCTTGCGCGTCTTTGAGATACGATTTGGTGAGCAGATCCACACGGTCGGCGACCATGAAGGAGGAGTAGAAGCCCAAGCCGAAGTGGCCGATGATGTTGTTGGCGTCGCCGCCCTTGTATTTGGCCATGAACTCCTCGGCGCCGGAGAAGGCGATCTGGTTGATGTATTTATCGACCTCCTCGGCCGTCATGCCGATACCGCGGTCGATCACATGGATGGTTTTGTCGTCCTTGTTGACCTTCACCTCGATGGTGAGGTCGCCAAGTTCGCAGTCGGCCTTGCCCAGGCTGACGAGTGTTTTCAGCTTTTGCGTGGCATCTACCGCGTTGGAAATCAGTTCTCTGAGGAAAATTTCGTGATCAGAGTACAAGAACTTCTTGATCACCGGGAAGATATTTTCTGTCTGTACATTAATTTTACCTGTCTGCATAATTTTTGAATTTTGACAGGCGTTCCCTTAGCAAATATTGTGCCAGAATGGGGAGAAACTGTCAGTTTAAACTCTCGCTCCCCTCGGTCACTTCCAGCACGTCAATATGGTCCGGGTGATACCGGAATGTCACGATGGTGGGCGCCGTGGTGAATTCGCCCTCTTCGCAACCGGCGATAACGAGGGTGTAAACGGTCCCGTCCGAGATGTTGTCCTCCAGCGAAAGGAACCAGACGGTCGGGCCCGTGGTGTAGTAATACTCCATGAACCCGTATTCCTGATACATTCCCGCAAGGGTATATAAGTAATTGTAAGCGCTGCGGTAAACATCATAAATCATCTCTTTTTCATCGTATTCCCAAAAATAGGAGAGGTTGTCGTCGGAAGGGGTGATGCGCAGCTCGTCGCCCACGAAATCCACCTGGAAATGCAGGTCGCGTTGCGCCACCGGTTTGGTGTGGAACTCGCTGACGACGGGTTCGCCGATGACTTCGTGGGTTTTGGGGTTGATCTGGAACACGATGAACTTGTAATCTTTGTCGCTGGCGAGCGTCTTCATGGTGAGCTGCCGGTTGCCCTGGTAGCAGAAGATGTCTGTGAACGAGCCGTTGTCAAAATAGTCCATGCTTTCTTCCATCCTTTGGATCTCGTCGTAGCATAGGTCGATGGCCGGTTTGTCGAAGTTCTCGTCATTGCTGCCCACGAGGACGTAGGAATAATAGGCGCGCGAATTCACCGGCGCCACCGTGAAGCGTGCGCGGGAACCGGAGACCGACTCTGCCTTCACTTTTATTTCCGTGGGGAGGAGTTCCCCCTTCTGGCATCCGGCAAGCAGGAACAAACTCAGGGCTATAAGGGTTAATGACCGTTTCATGACTTGATCTTATTTGGTTATAACAGTTGATACACTTTGAAAATGAATTTCACCGCCCCGGCTTGGTGAGGGCCGTAATGGTCGAAGTCGTAGGTGACGTTCTGCCCCTTGAAATACTCCTCGGCCTTGGTGGCGTTGATAAAGGGCACCGTGTTGTCGTCTATGCTGTGGAAGATGTAGAGAGGGGCGCGGGGGTTGAAGATGAGAATGGAGTTCCACATCAGGGCGCGATAGAGTTTCGCGGTCTGCGGGTTGTGCTTGTCGCGTCCGACTTCAGTCATCAGGTCGCTCACTTTCCGGGCGTTCAGCATGGTGTTGATTTCCCCCACGGAGTATTTCTTCGAGTTCACCCATTCGTCGATATGCTCCAGCAGCACGGGCTTGAAGAATTCGTGGAGATCCAGGCCCAGTTCGTCGCCTTCGTTAAGTCCCTGCACAATCATCGGGATGGCGCAGGGGATGCCGGTTTTGTCTTCCAGCATGGCGATGTCGAAGGTGGCCGCCATGTCGTAGGGGCCGCCGCCGGCATACACCTCCTTGATGGGCAGTTCCTCGCTGTAGCGGTTCTGGATGATGTTCATCGCCCCGAGGGTGGTGGAGCCGCCCTGGGAGTAGCCGACCAGGATCACCTCGTCGCTTTCGGGCTCCCGGCCGATGGCCTTCAGGTAGGGTTTCGCCGCGAGGGCCATGTCCACCACGCTTGTGGCGGTGCTGCCAAGGTGCATGTAGGGGTGGATGCGGTTCGCGGTGACGCCGTACCCTATGTAGTCCGCCATCACCACGGCATAGCCTTTTGACGCCAGAATGCCTTCCAGCTGGAAGCTTTCGGACGGGCATTCGCGGTTGGAGCCGATGGTCCAGTGGCTCACCACGATCATGTTCTTGATTTTGCCTTTGGCCGGAAGGATGATCTTGCCCGACAGCGTGAGGGGTTCTTCGTTGATGTTGTGGCCGCTATAGGTGCCTGCAATCTGGATCACTTTGTTGCTCTGCATCGTGGCGATCAGATTCTCCACCAGACCCACCATGGAGATGCTGGCGGTTTTCGCGTCGTTTTCGTCACCCAACTCCATGGTGCGGATCTCGGGGTTCATCCCCCCGTTCACGATCACGTCGCTGTATTTCACGTCCGTCACGTGGAACGTGTCGAAATCCACAATCTCGATTTCCGGCTTCTGGCAGGTTGTCATAAGCACCGCCACAAAACTGATGTATATCCACTTTTTCATCTTATTTATTATTATTGTTTATCATTCGGACGTATTCGATACGTCCCTACGTCATCGCATCCTCGCATCCTCGCATCCTCGCATCATCCCATCCTCCTCACCATTTGTAATAAAAACTCAACGAAAAGATGCGGGAGAACATCTGGTAGATGGCGCGTGTGTTGGAGATGGCGTTGAGGGCGCCCAGTTCGAACGAGCCGCCCCACGGGCCTTTGCCCACCTCGACGCCGATCCAGTTGATGTTGAAGGCCGGGGCCACACCGAAGTCGCCCAGATTGTCGAAGGCGAAGAGCGCGCCGACGCCCAGACCCGAGTAGAGCCGCACCCAATCCCGGTTGAAATAGGTGAAGCGTGCCGTGAGCAGCAGGTCGAGATCCCAGTTCCTGACAGGGGTGGCCGGGATGACCAGGTTGTGGTATCTGTCGAAAACACCCTCTTTCCAGAAGATGCCTTCCAGGTCGGCCTGTATGCCCAGGCTTGTCACTTTGGAGACCCGGTACTGGTATTCGGCGAAGATATGCCCGGTGTACCCCATGTCGTAGATCTCGTCGTGCAGGTAATTGTCCGGCAGGGATTCCGGGTTGACCCACGTGCCGTTCAGGCTTGGAGCGAAGGCCATGGTCTCGAACAGCATGTCTCCCCAGCCGATTCTCACGCTGTGACGGCGGTCCGGGGTGGTGTTGTCATTCTGGCAGAAGGCCGTGGGCAGGGCCGCCGCTGTCAACAACAGGACGATAACGGTAGTGAATGGTTTTTTCATTGTTTGTACGACACTGTTAATCAATTTGCAAAATTACAATTTTTTTTGATTACGGCACCTGTGTTTTCTTTACAAACAGCTGCGCGTTTTCGAATTTGCTGACTTTCACCTTCTCGCCGGCCTCGATGTATCCGTGTTCGGCGGTGGCGTCGAGGATGTCGCCGTTGATGTTGATTTTGCCGGAAGGACGGAGGATGGTCTGTGCAACGCCTTCTCTGCCAATGTATTTCTCGTTTCGCATGTCCTGCGAGGTGAACCCTTTGTCGCTTTCCAGCCCGGTGCGCAAGGCGAGCGAGCCGAAGCGTGTTTCCGCCAGGATCAGCTTCTTGCCGAGCCACAGCGAGAGGAAAAAGCCCGCCAGGCTGCTCACCAGCACCAATATGGTCATTTTGCTGACGTATGCGGAGGCGTTGAATTCGGGGTCGAATTTGAACTTGAAGCCGACGTTGAAGACCAGTGTCAGCACCAGGGAGGTGACAATCAACACGATGCCGGAGATTCCGGTGACCCCGAAGCCGGGCACGACGAAGAACTCCAGCATCAGGAGGACCAGTCCGGCGAGGAAGACGAGGATTTCCCAGTGGGCGGCGAGCCCTTCGAGGTAGTGGGGGGCGAAGAAGAGGACGGCGGCGGTGATGGCGATGACGGAGGGCAGTCCGATGCCGGGCGCCTGCAGCTCGAAGTAGAGTCCGCCCACGATGCACATGATGAGGATGCCGCTGACGACCGGGTTGACGAGGAAGTTGATGATTTTGTCGATGGCGGAGAGTTCCTGTTCGTGGATTTCGGGGTGGGGGAGCCCTGCCTGCTCCAGCACCTCCTCGCGGCTGTTGGCAATGCCTTCGCAAAAGCCGTTCTTCACGGCCTCTTCGGAGGTGAAGGTCAGCACTTTGCCGGAGTCGCTGATGCCGGGGATGGTCACGTCGGGATCGACCATTGCCTGGGCGATGTTGGGGTTGCGGCCGTTGTGCTCGGCGGTGGTCCGCATGAGCGATCGCATGTAGGACTGGTACTTGTCGGGCATGATTTCGCCGGTCTGGTTGACCACGGAGGCCGCGCCGATGGAGGCACCGGGCATCATGTAGATGCTGTCGCACGCGATGGAGATGAGCGCGCCCGCCGAAGCCGCGTTGTTGTTGATATAGACGATGCTCGGCACCTTGGTGTTGAGCAGCAGCGTGCGGATCTTGTCGGCGGCGTCGAGCTCCCCGCCGAAGGTGTTCAGTTCCAGGAAGAGGCAGTCGTATTTGCCCTCTTCGGCCTCCTTCACCGCCTTTTCGGTCAGCCTGAGCGCAGGTTTGGAGATGTTGTCGTCGATTTTGTAGTAATAAACCTGCGTTTTCTGCGCGGAAACGCGGGCGCTCGTGGCGAAAAGGACCATGGCCAGGAGCGTCAATAGGAATGATGTTCTTCTCATAAGCCGTTTGTTTCAAATGAAGGCTGCAAAAATATAAAATATCCGTTTACTGGCTTACACGTTTGACCAACCTCTAAGCATCTAAGCGTGTAAGCCTAAAAAAAAACGACGACCTACAAACCGATATTTTTTGTACTTTTGCCGGCTAATTTTTTAGAGATGAAAATAGACAAAGTAGAACAGATTTTTGAAGAGTTCAAGAATGCTAAGATATTGGTGATCGGCGATGTGATGATCGACTGTTACCTCACCGGAAAAGTTTCCCGTATCAGTCCCGAGGCGCCGGTCCCGATCGTGAATGTGCAAAGCCGCAGCTATCGTCTGGGCGGTGCCGCCAACGTGGCGCTCAACCTCAAGTCGCTCGGGGCCGACCCCATCCTCTGCTCGGTCATCGGCAGCGACTCCAAGGCCAAGGTTTTCTACAACCTGATGGAAGACTGCGACATGACCTCCGACGCCATCGTCCCGATGTATGGCCGCCGCACCACCATCAAATACCGCATCATCGGCAACAACTGCCACATTGTGCGCGTGGACGACGAGCGTGTGCAGCAGCTCAAGGAGCGTGAAAAACGGCAGTTCCTGACCACCGTGGAGCAGATCATCGACCATAACGAAATCGACGCCATCATCTTCGAGGACTATGACAAAGGTCTGTTTTCCAAGGAGCTGATCTCCGAGATTATCAGTTTCGCCCATAAGAAGAACATCTATGTGGCCGTTGACCCGAAAGAGAAGAACTTCAACAACTACGGGAATGTCAATCTCTTCAAGCCCAACATGAAGGAGCTGACCAAGGGGCTCCACATGGAGGAGAACGTCGAGCTCACTTTGGAGGAGATCCACGAGGTGGCCAAGGAGTTCGCCGAAAAGCAGCACATCGACAAGGTGATGGTGACGATGTCGGCGAAGGGCATCGCCTTCTACGACCGCCAGAACGACAAGTTCTACCACCAGCCCGCCTTCCACCGCCGCGTGAGCGATGTCTCCGGCGCCGGCGACACCGTGATTTCCGTCTCCACCCTGTTCCTGCTCAAGGGACACTCCGTGGAGGAGACCTGTCTGGCCTCCAACCTGGCCGGCGGTTTGGTGTGCGAGTATGTCGGTGTGGTGCCCATCAACGGCGCACAGCTCAAGGAGGAGATCGCCCGTAACACGAAATAAGTTTTTCGGATATCACACTAAAACTCCCGGAATCTCGTTAATGCAACTTTGATTTGGCAAAAATGAAACGAAAAACAACGGTAATCCTCACCCTTTTGATGCTGGCCGTCCTTCACGCGGATGCGCAGTTCGGCGTGCCCAACCTGCTGAAATACGACAAGAAACCTTTCCATTTCGGATTCGCCTTCGGCTATTGCAATTTCAACTACCGGATCTCGTCCAAGCCGGATCTGGCCGAGTATGATTCCCTCATGATGATCCACACGCAGCCCATGAGCGGCTTCAATCTGGGCATCGTGACCGATCTGCGTCTGGGCGAGTACTTCGACTTGCGCTTCATCCCCGGCCTCTCTTTCGGCGACCGGTATATCAACTACACGATCAGGTATTCGACGGGCAACGAAATCGTCACGGCCAAGAACGTGGAGTCCGTCTATCTGGATCTGCCCATCCTCATCAAGTACAAGTCCTCCCGGATGCTGAACAACATCCGGGCCTACGTGATCGCGGGCGGACAATACACCTTCGACATGATTTCGGCCAAGAAGAAGAAAGCGCCCGAAAACGGGGACATCGTCCTCAAACTCAACCCCCACGACCTGCAGGCGCAGGTGGGCGTCGGCTTCGACTTCTACTGCACCTACTTCAAGTTCACCACCGAACTCAAGATGTCGTTCGGCTTCCTCAACATGCTCGTCCCGGAGGACAACATGTATGCCACCAGCGTCACATCCCTGAAAGCGAAGAATCTGCAGATTTCCTTTATCTTCGAGTAGGACAACAACCTCAATAACCCATAACCCTTAACCAATAACCATTAAAAATGGCAAACAACGAAGACCTTTTCAAACAGATCATCTCCCATGCAAAGGAGTATGGCTTCATTTTCCCCTCCAGTGAGATTTACGACGGCTTGAGCGCGGTGTATGACTACGGTCAGAACGGCGTGGAGCTGAAAAACAATATCAAACAATATTGGTGGAAGGCCATGGTGCAGTACCACGAGAACATCGTCGGTCTGGACAGCGCCATCTTCATGCACCCCACCATTTGGAAGGCTTCCGGACACGTGGATGCCTTCAATGACCCGCTCATCGACAACAAGGATTCCAAAAAGCGCTACCGTGCGGACGTGCTCATCGAGGATCATATCCAGAAGATCGAGGACAAGATAGACAAGGAGATCGAGAAGGCGAAAAAGCGCTTCAACAACTTCGACGAGTCGCTCTATCGCCAGACCAACACCCGTGTGGTGCAATATCAGGCTCAGGTCGATGACATCCGCGCCCGTTTTGCGGAGCTGATGAACAACAACGACCTCGCGGGTCTGAAGGCCCTCATCGAGGAACTCGGCATCGCCTGCCCGATTTCCGGCACGCGCAACTGGACCGACGTCCGCCAGTTCAACCTGATGTTCGCCACGAAACTGGGCTCGGTGGCCGACGGCGCCGACACGATCTACCTTCGTCCCGAAACGGCGCAGGGCATCTTCGTGAACTTCCTCAACATCTACAAGACCGGCCGCATGAAACTGCCGTTCGGTATCGCGCAGATCGGCAAGGCCTTCAGAAACGAGATTGTTGCGCGTCAGTTCATCTTCCGTATGCGCGAATTCGAGCAGATGGAGATGCAGTTCTTCGTGAAACCCGGCGAGGAGCTCAAATGGTTCGACTACTGGAAACAGACACGTCTGCAGTGGCACAAGGATCTGGGCATCCCGGCTGAGAACTACCGATTCCACGACCACGAGAAATTGGCGCACTATGCCAACGCCGCCACCGATATCGAGGTCAAGTTCCCGTTCGGCTTCAAGGAGCTGGAGGGCCTCCACTCCCGCACGAACTTCGACCTGTCGCAGCATGAGCAGTATTCCGGCAAGAAACTGCGCTATTTCGACCCGGAGACGAACGAGAGCTATGTGCCTTACGTCATCGAGACCTCCATTGGCGTTGACCGCATGTTCCTCGCGGTGTTCAGCCACGCTTATACGGAAGAGACGTTGGAGGACGGTTCCACGCGCACGGTGTTGCGCTTGCCCGCGAAGCTGGCGCCTTACAAGGTGGCTGTGCTTCCGCTGGTGAAGAAAGACGGTCTGCCGGAAATCGGCCAGGAGGTCTTCGACATGCTGAAGAAGGACTTCATGGTGCAGTACGAAGACAAGGACGCCATCGGCCGCCGTTACCGTCGTCAGGACGCCATCGGCACCCCGTTCTGTGTCACCATCGACAACCAGACGAAAGAGGATCAGACTGTTACGGTCCGCGAACGCGACACGATGGAGCAATACCGCCTGCCCATCGCGGATCTGACGGTGGAATTGATGAAAAAATTACGGTAACCCACGTAGAGACGCGGCGCGCCGCGTCTCTACAATCGATAACCCATCGTAGAGACGTGCCATGGCGCGTCTCTACATTATTTTAAATAGGCAAAAAACATGGAGGCGGATTCCGCAAAAATTGTATCTTTGCAGGTTCAAAATTAAATTGGAAAAATAGTGTAAAATGAAAAGATACACCCTTTTGATCATCATGTTTCTGGCGGTGACGGTCTCCCAGGCGCAGGGGCTCAAGGCGTTCATCAGCCACAAGGCATACTGCACCAACAAGCTGCAGCCCTACATTGAATTCACCTTCATTGTGGGCGGCAACACGGTGCACTATGTGCCGAACAAGCAGAACAAATTCGAAGCCGGAGTGGAGATCCAGGTGGATATGTTCCGGCGCGATTCGCTGGTGAACCGGCTGCATTACATCCTGAGCAGCGACCAGTTCGGGGACTCGGCCCGTGCGGACAAGCCCGATTTCGCGGATATCCAGAACGTCCCTATGCCGCAAGGGGAGTATTTCCTCTACTTCTACATGAAGGATGTGAACGGCGACACCAACCGCCTTTCGTATATCGACCATATCGTGCTCGATTTCCCGGAGGACCGTATCTCCACCTCGAAATTGTCGCTCTACAAGAGCATATCCGCGCCCGAATCGCCGGGATTGTTCGTGAAATACGGCTACTATCTGCCGCCGTTGTATTCGAGTTTCGTGCCCGAATCGCAATACACGCTGCCCTTCGCGCTGGAGGTTTACAACTCGGATCGGATTCTCGGGGAATCCAAGCTGAAGGCGAAATGCTACATCGAATACGCCGAGTCGCATATTGCCGCCAACCCCAACAACATCATCACCATGGAGTATCCCACCAAGGATGTGGTGCTGGTTTTCAATGAGTTCAATGTGTTCAGCCTGCCCTCCGGCAACTATTTCGCCGTGGTGCAGCTGCTGGACAAGAACGACAGTCTGGTGTGGGTGGACAAAGTCTTCTTCCAGAAGAGCAACCCCTCCATGCAGCTCAACATCAACGACTACACGCTCACCTCGGTGAAGGGCACTTTTGTGGAGTCCGACACCGACAGGAAAGTGTTGATCGACATGGTGAAATGTCTCTATCCCATCAGCAATTACGCCGAGCGGGAGTTTTACCAGAACAGACTGAAGAGCCTTTCCACCGAGCAGATGCAGCAGTTCTTCTACAGTTTCTGGCTGAAGCGCAATCCCGGAAATCCGGAGCAGGCCTGGCTGAACTACAAGAAGCGCGTGGATGAAGTGGAGAAGCTTTATGGCAGCAAGCAAGTGCGTGGTTATCTGACCGACAGAGGTCGCGTGCGGCTGCAATACGGTCCGCCGGACGACATCAAGGAGGAGCCTTCCGATCCGGTGACCCTGCCCTATGAGATCTGGCACTATCATTACCTGAACGGGCAGTCGAACGTGAAGTTCGTCTTCTACGACCCGGTGTTGACCGGTAAGGATTACGAGCTGTTGCATTGCAACATGCTGGGCGAGCGCCAGAATCCCAGCTGGCAGATGCAGCTGGTGCGCAACATCGAGACACAGCAGGACATCTACCAGACCACCCCGACCGACTATTGGGGCAACGAAATGGAAGATTACTGGAAATATCACTGATTCATCGGAGGGATGAAACGGCTGTTTGACATACTGTTTTCACTGTTGGTGCTGATTGTCGGGCTCCCTTTCGGGTTGCTGGTCGTCATCTGCATCGCGTTGGATTCGCGAGGCAACGTGATCTACAAACAGAAAAGGGTAGGGCGGAACAATGTTGATTTCCTGCTCTACAAGTTCCGCACGATGTGTACTGACGCCGACAAAGGGAGTCAGATCACCGTGAGCGACCACGATTCGCGCATCACGAGAACCGGGGCCTTTTTGCGGAAGTACAAGATTGACGAGTTCCCGCAGTTCCTCAACATTCTGAAAGGGGAGATGAGCATTGTGGGGCCTCGTCCCGAGGTGCGCAAGTACGTGGAAATGTACACTCCCGAGCAGATGCGTGTGCTCAGCGTGCGTCCCGGGCTCACCGACTACGCCTCCATCCGCTACGTGAACGAGAATGCGTTGCTTGCCGCATCCGACAATCCGGAAGAGACTTATATTCATGAGATTATGCCAGACAAATTAAACCTTAACTTGAAGTATGTTGACGAACAATCTTTGTGGGTTGACATGAAAATCATGTGGCAAACCATCATGGCGATACTTCGTTAATCCGGGATTATTCCTTGAGCAGCCTCGGAGAGGCAACACGCGCAAAGCGCAATTCGTTAATTCGGGATTATTCCTTGAGCAGCCTCGGAGAGGCAATACGCGCGAAGCGCAATTAACCCCACACAAGCGTAGCGCAGTGTGGGGAGCCACAGACAAGCGCAGCGCAGTGTGGGGAGCCACAGACAAGCGCAGCCCAGTGTGGGGACAGACAGCCGCACAAGCGCAGCGCAGTGTGGGGGTGAAGTAAAGAACAAAAATATAAAAAATATGTACGACAAAGAACATGGACTATATGTGGCGCACTGCGAGGAAGGCGCCCTCTCGATTCAAGGAAAAATGGCCAACCGTCACGGCTTGATTGCCGGGGCGACGGGCACGGGCAAGACCGTCAGTCTGCAGGTGCTGGCCGAAACGTTCTCACAGATTGGCGTCCCGTGCTTCATGGCCGACATGAAGGGTGACCTTTCGGGCATCAGCCAGGCGGGCAAGATGAGCGGCTTCATCGAGAAACGTCTGCCGGAATTCGGTCTGGAAAACCCTGAATTCCAGGCTTGTCCGGTACGTTTCTACGACGTTTTCGGCGAGCAAGGGCACCCGATTCGCGCTACCGTCTCCCAGATGGGCCCGCAGCTGTTGTCGCGTCTGCTCGGTCTGAACGAGACGCAGGACGGTGTGCTCAACATCGTCTTCCGCATCGCCGACGAGCGCGGACTGATGATCATCGACCTCAAGGACTTGCGTGCGATGCTCGAATACGTGGCCAAACACGCGAAGGAATACACGATGAAATACGGCATCATCTCCACGGCCTCCATCGGCGCCATCCAACGTGCTTTGTTGCAGTTGGAAGCGCAGGGGGCCGACAAGTTCCTCGGGGAGCCCAGTTTCGACATCTACGACCTGATCCAGACCGAGAACGGCAAGGGTGTGATGAGCGTGCTGGCCGCCGACAAGCTGATGATGCAGCCGAAACTCTACAGCACCTTCTTGCTGTGGATGCTTTCCGAGCTATACTCAACCCTGCCCGAAGTCGGCGATTTGGAGCTGCCGAAGTTAGTCTTCTTCTTCGATGAGGCGCACACCTTGTTCGAAGACACCTCCAAAGCCTTGGTTGACAAGATTGAACAGGTGATCCGGCTGATTCGAAGCAAAGGCGTGGGCATCTATTTCATCACCCAATACCCGAACGACATCCCCGACAACATCCTTGGTCAGCTGGGCAACCGCATCCAGCACGCATTACGCGCCTATACGCCTAAGGATCAGAAGGCTGTGCGTGCCGCGGCCGACACCTTCCGCACCAATCCGGCTTTCAAGACCGAAGAGGCCATCATGAACCTGGAGACCGGCGAGGCGTTGGTGAGCTTTTTGGACGCGAAGGGGGCTCCCGGCATCGTGCAACGCGCGAAAGTGCTTTTCCCGCTCTCGCAAATCGGAGCCATCACGGAAGGCCAGCGTTTGGACATCATCAAGCAGAGTCGTGTTTACGGCAAATACGACACGCCGGTTGACAACGAGAGCGCCTTTGAGATTCTGATCAAGGAAATGGAAGACGAGCTGGCTGTTCAGGAGGCTGAAAAACAGGCGATTGAAGAGGCGAAGCAAGAGAAGAAAGCGGAGAAGGAAGCGAAATCCTCGAAGAAACAGGGTGTCTTCGGCAAGGTCGTCAAAGCGGTGGTCACGGCGGTTACCGCCACCGTCGCCTCCGCGCTGGGCACCGCTGTCAGCAACAAGGTGGCCGGCAAAAAGACGAAGTCCAAAACCTCCACCAAGGAGAAAGTGATCAAAAACTCCACCTCGGCGGCCACGCGGACCATCACTCGCGAGATTTCAAGGGACATTTTGGGAAATATCCTGAAATAAGACTTAAGACTTGAGACTTAGGACTTAAGCCAGTAAACCAGTAAACCTGTAAGCCTGTAAACCAGTAAACCTGTAAGCCTGTAAACCCAAAAGAAAGAATGCGCAAAGTACTAGTCATATACACCGGCGGGACCATCGGCATGATGATGGACCCGGAAACGAAATCACTGAAACCGTTCGAATTCAAGGACGTTCATCAACAGTTGCCGATGCTGTCTCTGTTGGACACGGAGCTGACGTTCAAGTCGCTGCTGCCGCTGATCGACTCCTCCGACACCAATCCGGAATTCTGGATCCGGTTGGCAAAGGTGATAGGGGATAACTACGACCGTTTCGACGGCTTTGTAGTGTTGCATGGCACCGACACGATGGCCTACACGGCGTCGGCGCTGAGCTTCCTGTTGGAGAATTTGGCGAAGCCGGTCATCCTCACGGGATCGCAGTTGCCGTTGGGCGTGATCCGCACCGACGGAAGACGCAACATCTTGAATGCCATAGAGTTCGCATCGGCAGTGCAGGACGGGCACCCGATGATCCGCGAGGTGTGCGTCTATTTCCAGAACGCGCTGTACCGTGGCAACCGCACCTACAAGGACGATGCCGCGCGCTTCAACGCCTTTTATTCGCCCAACTATCCGAAGCTGGCCGACGTGAACACCTTCATCGATTACCACAAACGCTATTTCTTCATCCCGAACAGCAAGAACCCGCTTGTCGTCCACGACAAGATGGACACCAACGTGGCGGTTCTGAAGATTTTCCCGGGCATCAGCGACGTCTTTTTGGAGACAGTTTTCCAGACCAAGGGCTTGCGGGCGGTGATCATGGAGACCTTCGGGGTGGGCAACGCGCCCACGAATCCCCACTTCTCCCGCATCCTTCATGAAGCTGTCGATCGGGGCATCGTGATCGTGAACGTCACCCAGTGCAAGGGCGGCGGCGGGGTGCTGATGGGGCGTTACTACACAGGCAAGAACCTTTCCGACATCGGCGTCATCAGCGGTCACGACATGACCACGGAGGCCGCCATCACCAAGCTGATGTACCTTCTCGGCTGTTTCACCGACGTGAAGAAGATCAAGCAGGCGATGGAGGTGCCGTTAAGAGGCGAGCTGACGCTGGAAGACGACGTGTTCGAGGATTAATTTGGGGGGTTACAGGCTTACAGGCTTACAGGCTTACAGGTTTACAGGTTTAGAGGTTTACGCGGTTAATTGGTTTAAGGTTTAGGGTTTAGGGTTTAAGGTTTAAGGGGTTAAGAGGTTAAGAGGTTAGAAGGACCCCTGTGTGAGGAACGCACGTCACCATCTGTGACCCATTTCCAAGTATCTTTCAAGTAACTTCCAAGTAACTTGTGATAAGACACCGTGCGTTCGGTCATCCGATGAATACGATGAAGGGCGATGAATAGCCGATGAAAGGCGATGAATAAGCGATGAAATGTTGGGACGTGTTGCATACGTCCGAATGGCATACATACAGAACAACCTTTGGCCAGTTCAAAAACATTTGAAATTGACCGTTGACCGTTGACCGTC
>JAEEIG010000176.1 GCA_016281255.1 Bacteroidales bacterium | reverse complement strand
CGTCCGTGACCGTCGCGGGCGTGCGCAGGAACGTGTCCATGGCGTCGAGCAGGGCGTTGAACTTTCTCATATTAATTCTGCGTTCTCAATTCAAAAATAGCGTCTTCCACGATCTTTTGGCCCTCTTTCTTCGAGGGGCAAACCAGCTCGCACAGGGCGAAATCCTCGCTATCGACTTCGTAGATGCCAAGCGCCTCCATCTGCTCTAAATCCTTGATTTCGCAGGCCTTGAGTAGTTGCAGCGGCATCAGGTCGAAGGGGAAAACTTTGTCATAGACGTCCGTCATCATGAAGGCGCGGCGGCCTCCCTGCAACGAAGTGTTGACGGCATACGTGCGCTTGGGGGTGAGCCAAGCCAGAAAGGTGCGCGACAGACTCCACTTGCGGAATCCCGGAAGCAGCCAACCGAAAAGCTCCCGTTGCCCGCCTTCATCCAAGACCGTAATCTGCCGGTCATGGAAACCGAGCACCGGAAATGCATCCAACATATTGCCACTCAACACACTGCCACTGATGACGCGTTTCTTATCCGTATCCAATTCCTCTTTCAGCAGCCCCGACAAATCCGCGCCATATACAGCTGTATAATAGCCCGTCTGCCCGGCGGCAGGACCTGTCAACGCGGCAGTTTTGGCAAAATCCAGCCGACGATCGCGGAAGAACGCGCCGATTCGGGCGACCTCCTGCGGGTCCATATACCATACAGTCTCCCCTTTGTCCAACGGGTCTATCAGATGGATATGCGTACCCACATTGCCCGAGGGATGCGGCCCGCTGAAGTAGTGCTTCTGAACACTTTCGGCCTTTTCAAAAAGCCGATTATCAGCCTCCTTATGCAAACATAGGTGCACCGGCACATCTCCTGCGGCTCGCCGCAACATCTGCAAACCGAACAGGAAATCCTCCTCCTTTCCACGCAACAGCACATTGAATTCAGGGGCAAGGGGATTGCTGTCGAAACAGGGGACAAAAACAGCCTTCGGCATCACGTCTGGAGAAGGGATCACCGAAAAGGGACGTTGTCGCAGACATGGCCACAAACCGTACCGCAGCAGCAGTCCGCGCACATCCTGCATTTCGGCGGGATCAGCAAAATCCACCGTCGCAACCGGGTCTGAGTCCTGCACCTTGTCAACGACCAGCGCTTCGACAACGCGTTTCGCCCCGCGAACGATCTCGCGCACCGTGCCCCCCACTGGCGACACGATGACAACACGCCCGTCCTTTTTGTCGCAAAACAACGGCGTCCCCACGCGCACACGGTCGCCCGCCTGCACAAGCAGCTTGGGAGTCATCCACCGGAAGTCGGAAGGACGGATGAAAAAGGTGTCAGGCGTGGCAAAATCCAACCTGCTGTCAGGCGCACCCCCCGACAACTTCAGATCCAATCCTTTGGTAATGACATAGTTCATACAACAGTATCCTTTGCAATTCCGCCGTTATTCCACAACTGATTTTGCCGATTCCGCAAAAAGCGGGAACAACAATTTCTCCGCGGCAAAGATACGTTTTCCCTTTCATTCCACCAAATTTTTCTTTCCGGAAAATGATATCTCACGGGGCTCCCCTGGCACGCACAATCCGCTCTCCGACACTGCACGTCAGACACCGTTTCTGCGAACAATAGCGGTCCATCAGTTCCAATTGTGCCTGCGAATCGTAGGCGCTTTTGCTCGGGAACGCGCTGCCGGAAAAGAGCCGGGTGGTTTTGTTGTTCTCATACGGTATCCGTTCCAACAACGCCAAAGCATCCTCCTGCATGCCGTCATCGCCCGAAAACCGCGCATAACTGAAACGTATCGGCACCACCACATTCACGATCAACGAGTTGACGATAGCGTTCCCCATTCCCGAGGCATGCTTCGGGCTCACCTTTCCGAGCATGTAATGCGTCTGCCAATAGTCGTCAGGGGCCACCGACAGCCATGTTCGTATCCCCTGCATGCCCGTTTTCAACACCTTGTCGGACAATTCATTACCCGTCTCAAACAACATCTGGGCAAATTGCGCCAACCGCAACGGAGGGAAATTCTGCGGCCTCAGTCTCAGCCAGTTCCATTGGTGCCCCCCAATTGGCACCAATTGGTATTTGTACCGCAAATATTCATACTCGTAACACAGTCTCTCCATATATCCGTCCCGCTCTCCGGCATCCAACAAGCCGGCCTGTCCGAAGACAAGCGCATAGATCTGCAACCTCGACGAGAGATGTGCCCGCACAATCCGGAACGGCAGACTTTGCGCCAGCAACTCAAAAGCCGTCTCATTTTTCTTGCAGCCGAAACGGATTGCCAGCGTCCTGTAAATCAACTCATTCCAATCCTGCTGACAACTACCTAACGTACTTTGGAAAACAGCCTGTCTGCGCAACAAGCGCTCCAACAGCACGGCAGACATTTGATTCTGAAGCACAATCGGTTCCAGCATCGGCAATTGGGAACGACAGAGCAACATGTCCGGCATCCGCATCAAGGTTTCGTAACGAATGAACATCTCCCGAGGGATCCGCTCCTTCAGCTCCAGCGTCGGAACAAACTCTTTCTCACCCAATTGGATATCCGCATCGTGCTCGTAAACGACATGGAGTATCACAGACTTGTACTTCTCGTCACACTGATGGCGATGCCGTAGCCAGTCTGAGCTGCGGCAGTGAATCTCCACGCTGCCGACCCACCGCATCCCGCCGATGTTCACTACAGCCTGCATGAAGTCAGGACCGGCATCGAAATTGTGATAACCCGGGAAGACCACACTGACCCCCACACCATCCGTGGTCTTCAAATTGAAAAAATCATAGTGGCGGTGCTGCCACACATAGTGCAAAAAATCTTCTTTCATGGTCTCCGAATTTTGAAAACATGATCTCTTTTGTTTTTCTTGCAAAGATACAACATTTCAAAGCACCTGTCAAGGGTTTCGACAAAAAAAATCACCGCTGACTATCAGATAAATACATTTTTTTATTAACAATTAAAGAGACAATAGTAAATTTCACGGAAAATTTTTCGCAAAAAACCATCAATTAACGTTTAATTGTATGAAAAAATATTGTAATTTTGCAGAGTAAAAACAAAAAAAAAGACGGAAGTCAATGAAAACGGAAAAGCAAATACAAGGAATTCACGGTGAAGAGATGGCCACAAACCTCTTATTACAAAAAGGTTACAGAATTTTAGAACGCAATTGGCGTTGCCACCATCTCGAAGTGGACATTATCGGCGAAAACGACGACTTCCTCGTCATTGTGGAGGTAAAAACACGGAAAGCCACCACTTTCGGGGATCCGGAACTGTTCGTGGACCGTCAAAAGCAGCTGCACATGATTCGGTCTGCCAAATACTATGTCAAATCAAAACAAATAAGGAAGGAAATCCGGTTCGACATCATCTCGGTGGTCAACGGACCCGAAAGACAGGAAATCCGGCACATAGAGGACGCCTTCAAACCTCACTGGTAAAAAAAAGGAAAACCCGTAAGCCGGGTTCTGTTCTATGTTGTCATTTATCTCGGACATGCGTCGCCGCATGCCTCTATCAACCTACCCTCCGGGTCGGACGAGCAGCCCTCAAGCCCCGGTTTATTTGGTCTTTCAACCCATAAGGTTTACCCCCGCCGGCATCACTGACGGCGGCGTGAGCTCTTACCTCACGT
>JAEEIG010000175.1 GCA_016281255.1 Bacteroidales bacterium | reverse complement strand
GGAAGAGGATGTACTCGATGCCGTGGAATCCGAGCAGGGCGTTGCCGAGCTGTTCGCCCGCCACCACGTCGCCGTCCTCGCCGTCAAGCGCGGCCAGCATGTTCGGACTGTTCATCAGGTTGTTGAAGGCGTCCACATCCAACGGCCAGGAGTCGATGTGCGGGTCGATGCCGAAGTCGGAAGCGGCGCCGAAGAGGAAGGCCTCGCTCTTCTCCCACCAGGCGCGGGCGTTCAGGAAGGTCTCGCACGCCTTGTTGAGGTCGCTTTGCGAACCGCTGGCGCGGAAGGCTTCCAACTCGTCGACCAGCTGGTCGGTGTAGTTGGCTAGATTGGTGTAGGTAGGCGCGATGGTGTGTTCCACATACTGTTGCAACACCTGTGCCTGTTTCTCGTTGACAAGGCTGCCGTTGCCGTGATTACAGCTAGTTGTTACCAGCGTGATTGCCACTATTGTGGCGATGAATGTTTTTTTCATATTGTATTTGTTTTAGTTTGTTTCTTTTTTCCCAGGGCTCGCTGCGCTCGCCCTGGGTTAGCATACTTCAGGCTTTCAGCCCTCTTTGGAATGATGTTCAATAGGTGTGGGAGTCATCGGTTCCTTCATGATCCATCATTATCCCTTCTTATGGAACTCGTGAGAGAACATCCCCGCCCAGGTGATGCCCAGCGCGCACCAGGGCTCCTGGTTGTACTGCGACTTCAGCAGCCGCACGCCGCCTTCGGCTTTGATGACGATCTCCTTGATGGGACTGTAGTTGAGGCCGCCGCTCACACAATGGCGGTCGGTCCACGCGTAGTCGGTCATGTTGTGGCCAGGGATGTAAGAGTCGTAGTATTCGTAACGGGCGAAGAGGTAGAGCTTGTGGCGGTCCAACTTGGGGTTTTTGTGGTGCTGGAAGAGGTTGTATCCGATTTCGCCGCCCGCGCTCCAAGCCGCCTGTCCCACAAGGGTTTGCGGGTAAGGGGCCTGCGAACTGTGGGGGAGGGTGGAGTTATAGACGGAAATCAGCTCGCAGTCGGAAATGTGGCCGTAGAGGCCGCTGCCGCGCAGCACGAGACCGCCGGTCTTGTAGCTGAAATCGAGCCCGCCGATGACCGCCGTGCCGCGCACGCCGGCGTAGCGCGAGGAACTCTCGTCGGTGATGATGTCGTTGCGGAAGGTGTTGCCCACGAAGCCGCTGATGCCGATGTGCAGCCCCTGGACGCTGTAGTTGTCAACACGGGCGGCCACGGCCAATTTGTTGGCGACGCGGAATTCGTAAGGCGATGCGGAGCCGTCGTGCGCCCAGCCGGAAACGCTGAACATGCTGGAGTTGAGCGACGGGATGAGCATCACGTCGTAACGCCAGTCCTGGATGCGGCCCCAAACCTCAATGCCCGTCTCGTGCCATGTGCATGGGATGATCGTGTTCTCGCCCTCAGGACGATAGACTCCGAAGAACTCGGTGGGCAGGTGGGCGTTGTTGGTGCCTCCGACCGGCACGACGATGTGGCCGGCACGGATGTTCATCTTCCCGCCCCAAAAGGCCTTCTGCAGCCAAAACTGCTCTAACGCGACCTCGCCGCCGCGCTCGATCTCCTTCTCGAACTCGCCGGTCTCCTCGGCTTCCACCTCCACGGCCGACTCGGTGCCGCCGTGCTCGAACTCGATCTCCGTGTTGAAACTCCAGCCGTGCCCGAAATCATAGCCTAACATGATGACGGCGTGCGGCAGGTCCACGCGCCCGTGTCCCTTCGAATTGGCGTAATTTTCCGCGTGGGAGTAACGGAAAACGTTGTCACTGAAGAAGTTGTATTTGTAAACAGCCTCTCCGTAACCACCGATGGTGAGCGTGCCTAACGATTTGCCCTTTTTGGTGTTTTCAGCGTGGGCGGTGTCTGAAACGTTCTGCGCCATAACCGTCTGTAAACCAAAGAATAGAATGCCCAACGAGGCGAGTAAAATCTTTTTGCACATAAACTTGTTTTTTATGATGCAAAAGTGCGAAAACCAGCCCGGCAGCGTTATACCCAAAAATGGGGATTCGTGTAAAACAGGGTAGTCATTATTTGGGATTGGTTGTGTGTCTTCTTCGCATCACCTGCTCCATAGCACCCGCGCCTCTCCCTAAAAGGATGCTCACCAAGTGGTTGACAGGTGGCTGCTGCAGGGCTGTTTCACTCACAACACCGTCACACTTCCCCGGAACACGTACGTCTTCCCGTTGCGGTCGGTGCAGCGAACAAGCCAGTTGTAAACGACATCCACCGCCAGCTTGCCCCCCTTGCAGCCGTCCCAGCGGAAGTTCTTGTCGTCAGACCAGAACACCAATTCCCCCCAGCGGTCGTAAATGGAGATGCTGAACTCGCCGATCTGACTCTTGTCGTAGTCGGAAAGGGCGAGACAATCGTTGAGACCGTCGCTTTTGCTGGGCGTTATCGCATTGGGTAACAGGAGGTTTATCGGGCAGAACGGGATTTGGAACCGTTCCACCTGCTGGCAGGCGACGTTGGAGGCTGTCAACGAATAGAGTCCGCTTTCGGTGACGACAATGGCCGTGCCCACCTCGCCGGTGCTCCACAAATAGTCGTCGAAATTGCCCTCTACGGAGAGCTCGGTCTCGTGCGTGGTGCAGAAATCGGGGTTCGAGACGGAGGTCCGCAGGAAGGTGTCCAATACGGTCAAGTGAAGCGTCACCATGCTGTCGCATTCGTGGATGGAGGAGAAATACTTCACATAATCGCCCGATTCCGTGAAGGTCTCGCCGTCCCATACGTGTCGTCCGCACGCGGTCGTCCATATCTCCTCCTCCGCAGGATGTCCGATGGAGAGATGCAACGTGACGGTGCTGTCGCAGCCGTGTGAAGATACGAAATCCTTGACATAGTCGCCGCTTTCAGTGAGGGTGTCGCCCTCCCAGACATACTGTTCGCAGGCGTATTTCGCCACTGTGAGGTCGTAGCGGGGCAAAACGGTCAGCTCCAAGGTCACCACGCTGTCGCAGCCGAATCGGTTGGCGAGCGTGCGGGTCTCGGTGTAACTCTCCAGATCCGCCAGTGCGGCTCCGTTGATGGCGAACCCATTGGAGGAATATTCGTGCCCGGCGCAGATGGTGTCGGTGAGGAGGGTGTCGGAAGTGGGAAGCAAGAACACTTCCACGGTGTCGCTGCTTTCGCAAAGCACCGTGAAGCCGTCCAGTATCTTGGCGGTGAGACTGTAACTGCCTGGCTGCGAGACGGTGATTTGCGGAGCGGTGGACCCGGTGCTCCAATGATAGAGATTGTCGCTGCAGGCGCTGACAGGCGCCAAGGTGACACTTTCTCCCGGACAGAAGTGCCGGTCGTCGCCGAGATTCGCGTCCGGCATCGCGTGCACGATGACCGGGAAGGCGGTGTCGTATTCGCATCCGAAATGGTCGATGACCGTCATGCTGTAGGATGGATTCCCGGCGGATTCCGGCAGTAACGAGACCCCGTTCACCACGTTGTTTCCACTGAAATAGAAAGAGTCGATGCCAATATTATACCCCCATGACGACGGCATCAGTTGCGGGTTCAGCGCCAACTCCCATTCCACAATATAGCCGTTGTCCATCTCCAGCATGTCCTGCACCTGGATATACCAATTGCCGTTTAACGGACACCCGACCAGCGAGTTGAAACTTTGGTAAGGATGGTAAATCCGGGTCATGTTGGCCACATCGGAGGAGTCCACGCTGAAGGATTGGGTGGTGTTGCCAAAATAATCGAAGTTGCTGTCGTCCCAATGGGGGTTGTTGTGAGCGTGGAAGTTGCTGGGATTGAAGCAACTTCCGCCGCCGGGGGCGTATTGGTAGCCGAGGGTGGTGTTGTTGGACCAGACGTAGTTCCACGGATCGCCAATCGGGTTGACCGACGCGTCGCAGGTGGCGTTGCCGTCGGGACGGTAGGCGCTGCCCAAGTTCACCCGGAAGTAGCCGGACAGCGAAGCCTCGTCGTAGTTGGGGTGAGGAAGGATGGTGCTGTGGTTGCCGTTTGGACAATGAATGTCGATCTTAAGGTCTTCAATAGCAGAGTGTTCCATCTTGATGCGCACGTATAGCAGGTCGTTCGCGTTGGTCAGCGTGGCGTTGGGCGCGAATTGGGTGAAGGTGACGGTGGAACGGTAGTAGTAGCCGTAGGGAGGACAATAGGCGCCGTCGGGGAGGAAGACGGTGTCGGAAACGGCCAACGACGCGGGCTGCGAATAAGCCACAGGCTCTAATACGAACTGGTTGCCTGGAACGGTGCCTACGGTTGGCGTGACCGATTGTCCAACACATAGCTGCGGGATGCTTTGGATGGTTTGTATGGGGTTGTCGGACACGCGGACGCGGAACGTGACGGGAATCTGCGCCGGACAGGACATCACGTCCGAAGCGGTGACGGTCACTTCGCAGCCGTTCCCGGGTGGAAAGGTGTGCGTGACGCTGGTCAGTCCCGTGCCGCTTTGCTCGGAGTCGCTTCCCAAATGCCAGGTGAAGTGCGTTGTGGCATCACTCTGCGTGTAGTCGCCGGATCCGTCGTAAATCCCTTTTACGGATAGCTGTACGGTCTCGCCGGGGCATAAATCCAAATATAAGTATTGGTCTGTAGGGCTCAAAACGGGAAGTCGCGCGCCGTTTGCCGTGTCGAGGGCGATTTGGAAAGGAATGCAGGTTCTGCCGGGAGGAGTGCCCGTTGTGTCAGCGGTTTGCGCATAAACACACGCAAAGAGAACCAGAAAGGCGGTGAATACAAGGGTTTTCCTCATGACAAACTCTTAAGGTACAAATTGCTGCAAAGATACAAAAATTTAATCTGAAATGCTATTTTTGCAAAATAATAATTTGTTTGGATAATTTATTGTAAATATTTGATTGTGAGGATATTGTACTTTATTAAAAAGAGCTGTTTCGCGGTGTTTTGGGTCTTGGTGTTTCTGTTTTCGGCGCAAGTCGCCGCCGCGCAGAAGGATACAGTGAAGCTGAAGAAGATGTGGCTGCGCAACTGGAAACTCAGTGATTATCTGCAGATTCACGGTTTTGTAGATGCACAGTACGACTACACCCGCCAGCTCGAAAACGACGGCTCGTTGACCCAGAACAGCGTCATCATGCTGCGTCGCGCCCGCGTGGATTTCTCCGGTAAATTTCACCAGATGCTCGATTTCCGTTTGCAGGTCGATTTCGCGTTCACTCCCAGACTGTTGGATGCCTGGCTGCGTGTGAATTTCTGCAAGTATGCACAACTGCAGATCGGTCAGATCAAGACACCCTACACGATGGATAACTTCCTGTCTCCGTTGGACTTGGAGTTCATGGAGCTGTCGCAGTCGGTAGCCGCACTGGCCGGATTTGTGGATATTTCCGGCATTCCTGAGTATGCCAACGGTTTGGAAATCGGTGCGATGCTGATGGGTACTTTGGCCGATTACATGAAGGACGGCGAGCGCATCCCCATCCTCAACTACTACGCCGGTATTTTCGGTGGTGCAGGCATCAATATCAAGAAGGACAACCTGAGCAAGGACTTCTCCGCCCGCCTCGATTTCTATCCCTTCGTGAAGAATTTCCGCCTCTCCGGCTCCGTCTATTTCGGCAACTATCCGCTCTACAAGGACCGCAATGCGCCGCGTAACCGCTGGTCTGCCGGTGCGGAATACTTAGGCAAGCATTGGACCGCTCGTGCCGAGTATTTGCAGGGTACAACAGGTGTTGAAAACCAGAGTCTTACCTTCCCTGAAGATTCCGTCTATCTGGTGAAAACGCGTGGACTTTACGCCTTCGTGGGCTATTGGTTCTATATGGGCTGGGGCAAGAACAGCTCGGCGGTCCAACGGCTGCGCCCGCTCTTCCGCTACGATTACTACGTTCGCGACAAAAACGACCCCTCCTCCACCGCCAACTACTTCTCCTTCGACCTCGAATGGTGGCCCGATCCGCATGTGCGTGTGCTGCTCGACTACACCCTCCGTCAGCGAAACAGCCACCAGAATCTCGGGCACACTTGGGCGGCCAAGGTTTCCGTTTGCTTTTAACGCCTGACAGCTGCTGTTGAAATTTTTATATTTTTGCGCCCTTTATTGAATAAATGACGAAGTTCTTCTTGCGGATATATGACTTTTTGGAACAGCGACGATGGCTGACCATCGGGTTGGCGGTCGTGCTGACCGGACTCTTTGCCTTTCTCGCCTCGCGGGTGCGTTACGAGGAGGACATTGCGCGGTTCTTGCCCTCCGGCGACGAGAGTCAAAAATACCAGGAAGTCTATCAGCAGTTTGCCGCCCAGAACCGCATCGTTGTGGTTTTCTCTCCCAAAAGCGTGGAGGTTGATAATGAGGCTGTTGAGTCGGCTATTGAGCTCTTCGGGGAGAAACTGGAGGGTAGCGAAATGGTCGAGAATCTGAATGTCACGATCGACGAAACGCAGTTTTTCGAACTGATGGATGCGGTCTATGCCCATCTGCCTTATCTGTTGGAAGAATCTGACTACCAATATGTTGATTCGTTGTTGAAAACGCCGGGTTTCATCCATGATCGGTTGGCACAGGACAAGCAGCTGCTGATGTTCCCCGTGGCGGGTACAGCGATGCACACCTTGCCCGTAGATCCGTTGCAACTCTTCACTCCCGTGCTGCGCCGTCTGAACTCGCTGAAGCTGAACGACGCCTTCCAAGTGGTTGACGGATACCTCTTTACCGCCGACGGAAAGCACGGAATGCTCACCTTCGACAGTCCCTACGGGGCGAACGAGAGCTACAACAACGGCCGGTTGGCCGAGTGGCTGGAACAGATGGCCAAGGAGGTGCAGAAAGCGTGTCCCGGAGTGGAAATCGCCGCTGTCGGGGCGCCGCTGATCGCCGCCGCCAACGCCACGCAGATCAAACGCGACTCTGTGACAGCGGTCGTGATCGCGGTCGTGCTCATCCTCTTGATATTGCTGCTGCATTACCGCCG
>JAEEIG010000174.1 GCA_016281255.1 Bacteroidales bacterium | reverse complement strand
CGCTTACCTGGGATTCCCCTTCGAGGGAGCCACGCTTACAGCGGCATACAACAACATCCTTGGCGAGGTGAGCTACAGCATCGCCCATAGAACCGGCACCAACTCCGGCAACACCGTCAGCGCTGACGGCGTGGTCACCATTAACGGAGTGGGCATAGACACCGTCAAGGCCGTCTTTGCCGGCAACGACACACTCATGCCCGACTCGGCCATGTACATCATCGACACGCGCGCTCCCTACACCCTGACGCTGGCCACCAACGACCCGGCGATGGGCACGGTGAAGATCGACAGTGCGGGCGGCAGCGGCGAAAAGACGATCATCCCCTACAACAGCATCGAATCAGACAGTTGCAGTCCTTGCAAAGTTTGCTGGCCTGGCGAAGGATCCGACAATCTGTTCGACGGAAACATTTCGAGTGGCAAATGGGCCACCGATTCTACTGTGAAGTTTGTCGTATTCCATACAAACACCCCCGTGCAGGTAAACGGCTACACGCTGTTTACCGGTAACGACAATGCGGACCAGCATGGTCGCAATCCGAAGAGTTGGGTGTTGAAGGCTAAGCTTGCAAGCACCGACAGCTGGACTACCGTTGCCACCGTCAACAACGACACCACCATGCAGGATGTCAACTACACCCCCTTCGACTTCGAGATGGATGACCCCGGCACCTACCAGTATTTCCGTTTCGAGGTGAGTGCGCTGCGGGGTAGCGGCAACTTCATGCAGTTGGGAGAGATGCAGTTGTTCAAAAAACGAGCGATTTCCTTCCTCGACAGCGTGAGCGTCAAGGACGCCGCCGCGAACGAGTACTATGTGCTTCCCGGCGCGAAAGTCGCCGTGAAGGCCATCCCGGCGGCGGGCTACCAGCTCCTGAAATGGGAGGACAACAGCACGGACCTTGACCGCACGGTCACCGTCACGCGCGACACGATCGTCGCCGCCACCTTCGGTCTTCCCACCCCGGGTGTCACCCCCGAGGGCAACCTGACGGTCTTCGGCGGCCGCTTCCTGAGCGAGACGGGCGAGATTGTGGCGACCCCGGCCCTCGCGGAGACGGGCGGGCTCATTGACGAGAGCGTAGTGCCCGTGCCGGTTCCGGTCATAGATGGAGTGGATCTTTCGGCCCTGACGGATAACTACGTGGCACAAGACGGCGACACGCTGACGGGAACGCTTAATGTAAGTCAATATCCTGTGAAGATTTCCATCGCCGCCGGCGCCACCGTGACGCTCGCCGGCGTGACCATCAATGGCACGAATAGCAATGATTACAATTGGGCAGGCATCACCTGCGAAGGCAACGCCACCATCATACTGATGGACGGCACGACGGACACGGTGAAGGGATTCGATAACGATTGTCCTGGCATCTATGTCCCTGTGGGCAGCACGCTCACCATAAAGGGGGGAACCTCAGGCACAGGCAAGCTCATCGCCAGCAGCAACGGCAATGGTGCCGGCATCGGAGGAGGATGGTCTGGTTCCTATAGTTCCTGTGGTAACATCAATATCCAGGGTGGAGACATCACCGCTTATGGCGGTTATGCTCTTGCTGGTATCGGAGGTGGTCGAAATGGAAGCTGTGGAACTATCAACATCACTGGTGGAAATGTTAAGGCTTATGGTGGAGATGAAGCTGCTGGTATCGGAGGAAGTCGAGCGGGAAGCTGCGGAACTATCGAGATTTCTGGCGGAACCGTTTTGTCTAATGGTGGTCAATATGGTGCCGGTATCGGTAGTGGTTACGCTGAATTTGGTCCCGCCAGTTGCGGCAATATTCACATCAGTGGTGGCACTATCACCGCTACGGGCGGTAAAGGAGCTGCTGGCATCGGCGGAGGCAAAAAAACTACCTATTATGTGACCCAGTGCGGCACTATCACGATTACTGCAGGCGTGATCAGCGTGACGGCCACTAAGGGCCAAGAGGCTCCTAACAGCATCGGAGCAGGATCTGGTGGCACCTGCGGCACGGTGACCATCGAACCTGGTGCCAACGTCACCCAAAACTAACCAGCCCTTCCTTTTTTCAAAACATATCCGTCCGGGAGTTTCATGAAGAACTTCCGGGCGGTTTTTTTATGTCACACAAATTGCACAGACGGTTCGAGTGAGGCTTGGGGGTTTCAGGTTTCAGGTTTAGAAGCTTAGTTGGCAAGGGGTTGGCAGGTATCTGGCAAGGGGTTGGCAGGTATATGGCAAGTATATGGCAAGGATATGGCAAGGATATGGCAAGGATATGGCAAGTATATGGCAAGGGGATGCCATACTCTTGAGTATGGCAAGAGTATGGCATCAGTATGGCAACACTATGGCATCTGTATGGGAATAGCTTGCCTGATATATGCGAAACCTATGGGAGGGGGGAGGCGGAAGGTTTGCCTTCGGCGAAGGGGGGGGCGTGTGACAACCTGAGTCGGCGGATCGTCGAGTGTGGGGATAAAGTTGCGGTCGCGGCTGCCTGCCGCGGCCGGAGCATTCTTCGCGCACCCGTTTTTCTTCTTTTTGAACATGCGAGCCTGAGTTGTTTCATATTTTATTCCGATGATAAAACCTATCGGTTGTTTCCGACGCAAAGATACAAAACATTTCCGGGAAAATCAAGGGGAATTGTGCAAAATGTAGGAAATATCTTAACAATTAATTTAAAAAATAATATTGGGTAAGTTTTCAAGTCGTTGGTTTTCAGCGAGAAAAAAAATTTTGGAAAAGTCGGGCTTCCGATGTTTTTTGTTGTATTTTTGCGGCAACCCATCAAAACCGAATGATATGGAAAGTACAGATCCCATAGCAGAGGCCAGAAGGTATGTGGCCAACGCGGAAGAAATCATTAAGAAGTCGAAGTACGACCCGGAGACGAGGTTGTACAGAGACAGGAAGTACGTGCGCATAGCGGGCGACACTTTGTGGAAAGGCTGCCTGATCGCGCTCGACGCGGTGTTTCAAGTGCGCAAGGGCAAAGGGCGCCCATCGATCAAGAAGTACCAGGAGGCCGTCTCGAAACGCGACAGCAAGTTGCTCCAGTTTGTAAACAACGGCTATGAGACCATGCACCTTGTCATGGGCTACGACGGCAACAAGAGCAAAAAAGTCTGCGATGCCGGATTCGAGCGCGCCAACGACATCATCAACCGCTGCGCGATGCTGCTGCCGGAGCCGGTGTGCGCGTGAACGGGGTTGGCAAAATCCCCCCATTGTCGTGTGAAACCGTGTCACCGTGTAAACGAAAAAATTATATCTTTGCGCTTTCTAACAATAAAATTGTAACATTATGGCTATCACGAAATTAGACCAATTAGTAGAATTAGTTAAGTCCAAACCGAGAAAAAGATTGGTGGCCGCCAATGCCAACGACGCGCATACCATCGAGGCTGTATATGCCGCTGTGGAATTAGGCGTGATCGATGCCACTCTCGTGGGTAATCCCGAGGAAATCGAGAAAGTGTGCAAGGCGCACGGCTTTGACATGTCGAAGTTCACCATCGTTCCCGAATATGTCGATACGAAGGCAGCCACGAAAGCT
This sequence comes from Bacteroidales bacterium, assembly GCA_016281255.1. GTDB lineage: Bacteria > Bacteroidota > Bacteroidia > Bacteroidales > WCHB1-69 > F23-D06. The sequence goes on along the minus strand of JAEEIG010000174.1, from coordinate 11,904 downwards.
TGCGAGCTCATCAACGCCGGCGAGGGCCAGATTTTGATGAAAGGTTTGCTGCCCACCGATAAATACATGCGTGCCATCCTGAACAAGGAGAAGGGCCTCTGTCCGCCGAAGGCCACTCTTTCGCACGTCACGGTGATCGAGAACCCGGCCTACCACAAATTGCTCATCGTGGGCGATGTGGCCGTGATTCCCGCCCCCGAGTTCAAGGAGAAACAGGCGATCCTCAAATACTTGGTCGAAACCGCCAATGCCCTCGGCATCGAGAGACCGAAGGTGGCCTGCTTGGCCGCCACCGAGCAGATGTCTGTGGGTATGCAGGCTTGCGTGGATGCCGCCCTGCTCGCCACCATGGGCAACCGCGGCCAATTAGGCAACGTGGCCATCGAAGGCCCCATCTCTCTGGACCTTGCCATCGACAAGGAGACGGTGGAAATCAAGAAGTTCAAGAGCGAAGTGGCCGGCGACGCCGACTGTCTGCTTTTCCCGAACATCGAGACGGGCAACGTGTTCTACAAATGCTGCACCAAATTCAGCCATGCTGAACTCGGCGCCTTGCTGAAGGGTGCGAAAGTGCCTTGCGTGCTCTCTTCCCGCGGCGACAGTGCCAAGACGAAAATGTATTCTATCGCATTGGCTGCCTTGATGGCATAATGACACATATCCGGTATGATGGAACTCGCAGCCATTTTCAATTTTGTCCAATTTCGCGTCATCGATGTCTTAGACATCCTGATAGTGGCCATCCTGCTTTTCGAGCTCTACAAGCTGACGAAAGGCACGGCTGCCGTGAAGATTTTCTGGGTGTTGGCGTTGATTTTTGTGATATGGGAGTTGGTTTCCTTTTTCCATTTTACCATGCTGTCCGCCCTGATGGGAGAGCTCGTCAATGTGGGCGTGCTCGCCATCATCATCCTGTTCCAGCCGGAAATACGCAAGTTTTTGCTTTATATCGGTGACGGACGTTTGGTGCATTTTTTCAGCGACCGATTCCTGAAACAGTCCAAGACCTCCGAATATGTCGAGGAGATCGAGGAGGTGAAGAAGGCTTGCCGGCACATGTCGGCCACCTTGACGGGAGCCTTGATCATCTTCGCCCGGAAGACCCCCTTGGATGAGTTTCTGAACACGGGAGAGGAGATCGATGCGAAACCGTCGGCCGAGCTTTTGGAGAATATCTTCTTCAAAAACAGTCCGTTGCACGATGGAGCGGTCATCATCAAGGATCACCGGATTACGGCAGCCCGCTGTATTCTGCCCGTGTCGAAAAGCCGTGACCTGCCGCAGGAGGTGGGTTTGCGTCACCGTTCCGCGTTAGGGGCCACCGAGTTCACCGATGCTGTCGCGGTGGTTGTTTCCGAACAGACCGGCAACATCTCCATCTGCCACAACGGGGTTATGACCCGTGACCTTACCTCCTCCACGCTCCGGCAGATGTTGGAGGAGCTTCTGACGAAAGACTGACAAAGCCTTGCGGTTCAAAAAAGAAAGGGAGAAGTTCAGCTTCTCCCTTTTTTTTGTCATAAACGGTTGCCGAAGCCAACGGCCGGCTACCCTTTCAGCGCGTCGGCGCCGCTCACAATCTCGATCAGCTCGTTGGTGATGGAAGACTGGCGGGCGTTGTTGTACTTCAGGCGCAACTCATGCAGCATTTCCGAGGCGTTGTCGGTGGCCTTGGTCATGGAGGTCATTCTGGCGCCGTGTTCCGATGCGATGGAATCGGATAAAGTCTTGTATAGTTGCGTGCGTAAAATCCTGGGTATCAACTCTTGCAGGAGTTGGTCAGGGGAGGGTTCGATGATATAGTCGAGGGTCGTTTTCTCTTCTCCGTCGTGTTCGACGGGGGCCACGGGCAGGTATTCCTCCACGGTGACCCGTTGAGTGGCGGAGTTCAGGAACTGGTTATAGACGATATCGACTTTGTCCACCTCATGATGGAGGAACTGCGTCACCAGGTTGTCGGCGATGGCGGAAAGTTCGGTGAAGTCGGGGTTGTCCAGCAGATTCTCGTTCGAAAGGGCCACTGGATAACTCTTGCCGAGCTGGTCGTTGCCTTTTTTGCCGATGCAGATGAGGCGCACGTTGCCGGCTTGGTGCTGTTCGGCATATTTATCCGCGATGAGGCGGTTGACGGTCTTGATGATATTCGCGTTGAACGCCCCGCAGAGTCCTTTGTTGGAGGTGATGGCCACGATGACCACCTTTTCGGGATCGCGCTGTTGGAAGAGCGGCAGCTGTTCGGTGCCCGTGCTGGAGCCTGCCAGATTGGCCAGTATCTCGTTGAGCTTCTGAGAGTAAGGACGAAGATGCTGGATGGCGGTCTGGGCACGGCGAAGCTTGGCGGCCGACACGAGCTTCATGGAGCTGGTGATCTTCTGCGTCGATTCGATGGAGGTGATTCGCGTGCGTATTTCTTTCAGGTTGCCCATAACTATTCGTATTTTTTAGCCACTTCGGCGCAAGCGTCGGTCAGCTTCTGCATGATTTCATCGTTGATGGTGCCCTTGGCAAGAATGTCGAGGGTGTCTTGATGACGGGTATGCATGAAGGAGATGAATTCGGTTTCGAAGTTGCGGATGTTGGCGACGGGAACCTTTTGCAGCAGTCCGCGGGAGCCGCAGAAGATGATGGCGATTTGCTCTTCCACCTTGTAGGGCGTGTATTGCGGTTGCTTCAGGATTTCCACGTTGCGGACGCCTTTGTCGAGGACGAACTGGGTGGCGGCATCCACATCGGAGCCGAACTTGGCGAAAGATTCCATCTCGCGGTATTGTGCCTGGTCGAGTTTCAGTGTGCCGGCCACCTTCTTCATGGACTTGATCTGGGCGTTGCCGCCGACGCGGGACACGGAGATACCGACGTTGATGGCGGGGCGCACACCGGCGTTGAACAGGGATGTCTCCAGGAAGATCTGGCCGTCGGTGATGGAGATCACGTTGGTCGGGATGTAGGCGGAGACGTCGCCGGCCTGGGTCTCGATGATGGGCAGGGCCGTCAGGGATCCGCCGCCCTTCACCAGGGGTTTCAGGTTCTCGGGCAGGTCGTTCATGTTGGCGGCAATCTCGTCGGATTCGATGATTTTGGCGGCGCGTTCCAGCAGTCTGGAGTGGAGGTAGAAGACATCGCCGGGGTAGGCTTCGCGTCCAGGCGGGCGACGGAGCAGCAGAGAGACCTCACGGTAGGCCACTGCCTGTTTCGACAGGTCGTCGTAGATGATGAGGGCGTTGCGTCCGGTGTCGCGGAAATACTCGCCGATGGCGGCACCTGCGAACGGGGCGTAGAACTGCATGGCGGCCGCGTCGGATGCGGTGGCGGACACCACGATGGTGTAGGGCATGGCGCCGCGCTCGGTGAGGGTCTTCACCAAAGCGGCCACGGAAGAACCTTTCTGACCGATGGCCACGTAGATGCAATATACGGGTTTGCCTTGCTCGTAGAAGGATTTCTGGTTGATGATGGTGTCGATGGCGATGGCCGTCTTGCCGGTCTGGCGGTCGCCGATGATGAGCTCACGCTGGCCGCGGCCGATGGGGATCATGGCGTCGATAGCCTTGATGCCGGTCTGCAACGGCTCTTTCACGGGTTGACGGAAAATGACGCCGGGAGCCTTGCGCTCGATGGGCAGCTCGTAGAGCTCGCCTTCGATATCTCCTTTGCCATCAATGGGTTGTCCCAACATGTTGATGACGCGGCCCAGCAAACCTTCGCCCACTTTGATGGAGGCGATGCTGCCTGTGCGCTTGCAGATGTCGCCTTCGTTGAGCGATTTGGAATCGCCGAGCAACACGACACCCACGTTGTCCTCTTCGAGGTTGAGGGCGATGCCGGTGATCTCGTCGCCGTTCTTGGTGCGGAACGTCACCAATTCGCCGGAACGGACGTTGTGAAGGCCGTAAACACGGGCGATGCCGTCGCCGACCAACAGCACGGTGCCCACTTCTTCCATTTCAGACTTCTGGTTGAAGTTCTCGAGTTGCTGACGCAGTATGGATGTAACTTCTGAGGGTTTAATTTCTGCCATTTATATGCGGATTTAGAATTGTACTTGGAAACTGTTTTGTGAAAATTCTTGACGTAACTTGTTGATTTTTGTATGGATGCTGGAATCCAGGAAAAAGTCGTCCATCTTGATGACGAAGCCGCCGATGAGGGCGGGATCGACCTGTTCTTGGAGCTTGATGGTGGCATGTGTCTGCTCGGTGAGCATGGCCACAATCTTCTCTTTCAACGGTTCGCTGAGCGGACTGGCGGTGACGATGGTCGCTGTCCGGATGTTGTGTTCGGCGTTGTACAGCTTGAAGAACTCGTCGCAGATGTTGTCTAACGCCGGCTCGCGTCTCTTCTTCAGCAACACTTCCAGAAACTGGTAGGTGGTGTCGCGCAGCGTGCCGTTGAAGATGCTCTCAAAGATCCGGTGCTTCTGGTTGCAGGGCACCACCGGGTTGCGTAACAGGACCTGCAGTTCGCGGTTTTCCTTCAAAGTGCCCGCAAACAGTTGAAGGTCGCCATTGACCTCCTCCACCTGATTCTTCTCTTTGGCGAAGTCAAACAATGCTTTGGCGTAGCGGCCTGATAATTTTGGATTTTTCATCTGATATTTTTAAAATCGCGGCAAATATACAAAAAATATGGCTTTGGCTTGACCCCTACATTTTCCGGCTGCCGGGTTTCACGAAGGGCAGGCCTTGTTTGCAGAGCGGACAGTCTTCCACGGCCCAGTTCTGGATGTTGAGCTTGGTGGCGCTATAGACAGGGTAGGGGAAGGATCCGTCGCTGCGGTCGGCGATGCAAGCCACGCCAATCACCTCTGCGCCGAAGGATTTCAGCACTTCGATGGTCTCGAGGGAGGACTTGCCGGTGGTGACCACGTCTTCGGAGATGAGCAGTTTCATGCCCGGTTTCACCTCGAAGCCGCGACGCAGGCACATCACGTTATCGACACGTTCGGTGAAGATGGCGGGCACGCCTAATTGACGCCCCAGTTCGTAGGCCACGATGATGCCGCCCATAGCCGGACCCACCACCATGTCGATGTGCAGACCCTTCACCTGCTCGGTGATCTTCGCAATCACGCGCTCGGCTCTGTCAGGATACTGCAACAGTTTGGCACACTGACAGTAACGGTCGCTGTGACGACCGGACGAAAGCAGGAAATGACCCTCGAGCAGCGCTTCAGACTGCTTCAGTTCTTCAATAACCGGATTGTTATGTTCTTCATTCATAATATTTTACATTTAATTTGATTCAAAAATAATGAGCGCAAAGATACTATTTTTTAAGAAAGTTGTATTAACATTCTTGTATTTATAAAATTAATGCCTGAAAGGCACTGTTGTCCAGAAAAGTGTAAATTTGCAAGTTTATAGTTTTCGTATTGAAATTGTGTCAGATCGATGAAACGTCTTGCCTTTTTGGGAATCATTTTGGTGCTGCTGGCCCTGCGGTGGAATGCCTTGCGGGGGCAGAGCTATGTGATGACCGACGGGCAGACCGTCGTCACCTGTTCCGGCACTTTCTACGACCCCGGCGGACCTGACGGGAATTATGGGAACAACATGAATGTCACGCAGACTTTCGTGCCGGCCTCGCCGGGGATGTGCCTGACTGTCACGTTCACCTCGTTCCGACTCGAGGCGGGCTATTATGAAAACGGCTGTTACGACTACCTTGTCGTTTATGACGGGCCCTCCACCTCTTCCCCTCTGATCGGCTCCTATTGCGGATATTCCCCTCCGGCGGCCATCACTTCCACTTCCGGGGCATTGACCTTTGAGTTTCATTCGGACGGCTCTGTCGTCTATCCGGGCTGGTCTGCCACGTTCAGCTGCGGGGAGTGCGTCACCCCGGAACCGGTTCCCGAACCGGTCCCCGTGACCTACCTCACTGTCTGTCCCGACTCCGTCATCGTCATCACCGCCGACAGTGCCCAGTCCTACTCCTGGAGCACGGGCGAAACCACCCGCTCCATCGCTGTCTCCACCCCCGGATTATATACCGTCACGCAGACCAACGCGTCAGGGACCTGGGTGGGCGCCTATCAGGTGTCGGCGATCATCACGAACCCTGTCAACAGCATCTCCATCCCCGGGATATGCGCGGGAGACTCCTATCTTGTCACCGTCGGGCATGACTCCGCCTGCAGTCTCCAAATCAGCACCCATGAGTCTGTGAAAACCTGGGCGGACACGGTTTTCCTTCCGGACGGCGTCTCCTGCGACCCCTACGGTTGTTCCTACCGGTCGCCGCTGACCTTCACCGGCTTTTCCGATGACGACGTGGTCAATTCCGCCGATGATATCCTGTATGTTCGCCTCAACATCGAGCACTCCTACGCCGGGGACTTGTATATCAATCTGACCTGTCCGAACGGCCAGAAGGCGGACATTATGCGGTACGCCGGCAATGGTAGCTCGTCGTGCAGTGACAATATCCCCGCTTCGTCCGTCGGCTGGCAAGCGGGAAGCAATGCCATGGGTTCGACCTTTTTCGGACAGGCATACGATTATTACAGTGGTTCTTCCCCATGTGACCCATCGCTCTCTTTGAATGGTCCGGGCTATGGTTGGAACTACTGCTGGTCGGACAACACCACGGCAGGGTTCACCTACGCGCCCGGCGCCGGCAGTCTGATCTATCGTTCGGTGAACGCGAATGGCTATCCCGCCGCATTCCCTACCACTTACGGCGGAAACGTGACCATTTTCGACTCTTCCGACGTGGCCGCCGGCACGCAGTTCTATCATCCCGACCAGTCGTTCAGCAGTCTTGTCGGATGTCCGCTGAACGGCGACTGGTATATCGAGGTGATGGATGGCTATACGGTGGATAACGGATACTTGTTCGAGTGGGAATTGGCGTTTTCTTCGGGCGCGCAGGCGCAATATGCCGATGTGGTCTCCACGGTTCTGCAGGGCCCTTGGGTGGAAACCCTCGACGACTCCTCCTTTGTGGTTTCCCCTCCGGCCGACCTTCCCCAGGACACCGCGGTCGCCTACACCTTCCATTGTTTCGACGAGCTTGGTTGCCAGTTCGACACCACCGTCTTTTTCAACTTCCACCCTGCTGTCCATCTGTTCAGGGATACGGTGGTCTGTGACAGCCTGTTATGGAACGACAGCCTTTATACACAGTCGTTTACGCATACCGACTCTCTGACCAGCCAATGGGGGTGCGATTCCATTGTCACCTTCCATGCCACCGTTTTGTATTCCAGCCATACCGATTGGATCGACACCGTGTGCGACAATATGGTTTGGAATGATATAACGTATTACGAATCAGGTGATTATACGTATATCACCCAAAATCAGAGCGGCTGTGATTCCGTCGTGACGCTGCATCTGACCGTCTATCATTCCGATAGCGTCATTGTCCAGGAATTTGCTTGTGACAGCCTGCTTTGGAATGGTTCGATATATTATGAATCAGGAGATTATGTAAAGCATTACGTCAATAGTCACGGTTGCGATTCCATGGTGACTCTCCGGCTCACCATTCTGGGCTCGGATTCGTTGGATTTCTATCTCACGTCCTGCGACAGTCTTGAATGGGATAATGTGACCTATTATGGATCAGGGGATTATGTTCTTCCTTTGCAAAAAGTGAATGGTTGTGACTCCATGATGACGTTGCACTTCACCATTTGGCATTCGGATTACAAGGATGTGTATGACTCCGTTTGCGATTTTTATGTGTGGGATGATGAAATTTATTATGAATCAGGTGATTATAATATTTATTACCAGAATGTTCATGGCTGTGATTCTGTGGTTGCCCTCCATTTGACCATTTGGCCTACTGATTTTGTCGATATTTATGACACCGCCTGCGACAGTTATGTGTGGAATGGGATAACCTATTATGAATCAGGAGAATATCCAATGCCATTCACGAATATCCACGGTTGCGATTCCATTGTCACCCTCCATCTCACTATGGGGCATTCCCAGACAACGGAGCTCTACGAGACAGTTTGTGACAGTTTGTTCTGGAATGATTCAACATATTATGAATCAGGTGATTATATATACATTACGCAAGCTTCCAACGGTTGCGACTCCTTGGTGACGCTTCACCTTGCGGTTCACTATTCCGACCGGATTGTCCTTTTCGACACCGCCTGTGGCAGCTATGTGTGGAATGATTCCGTTTATGATGCCTCGGGGACGTATGTGCAGTATTTCCACAATGCGGACTTTTGCGATTCTGTCGTGACGCTGCATCTCACTGTCTGGAATCCCGACACCGTCGAAATAACGGAAACGGCTTGCGACAGCTTGGCCTGGAATGATGCCACCTATTACGAATCGGGGGATTATGTACAGCACTTTCTGAACGCCAACGGCTGTGACTCGATGGTGATCCTCCATCTCTCGCTGCAGTATTCGGACTTCACGGAGTGGTATGACACGGTTTGCGACAGCCTCGTTTGGAACGGGTCTGTCTGTCTAACGACGGGGGACTATCAACAGACCTTCCAGAATGCCGGCGGCTGTGATTCGGTTGTCCTTTTGCATCTGACGGTCCTTCATTCGAGCTGGACGGATCTATATGACACGACCTGCGACAGCTATGTGTGGCATGATTCAACCTATTATGAATCAGGGGAATATATATACCATTTGCAGAATGTGGAAGGATGTGATTCGGTAGTGACCTTGCATCTTACGATACATCATTCCGATTATGTTTATGACGAGAGGGCCGCTTGTGACAGTTTGGTCTGGCATGATTCAATCTATTATGAATCGGGTGATTATATCTTTTCTTACTCCAAAGAGAACGGCTGCGATTCCACGGTGGTTCTTCGTCTCGTCATCATGTCCACAACGCCCATCATCAGATACGAGTCTGTTTGCGACAGTTTGGTTTGGAACGATTCAACCTATTATGAATCAGGTGAGTATGTGCAGACCTTCCCAAGTGTCGAGGGCTGCGACAGTGTGGTCACGCTGGTTTTGACCGTGGCGAACACTGTTTATGCCGAAACGTACATAGAGACATGCGACAGCTTGGAATGGAATGGTGCAACCTATCATGAAACAGGTGATTATGTGGTTATTTTAGAGAATGCAGGGGGTTGTGACAGTGTAGTGACGTTGCATTTGACTGTGAAGAACACCTATTATTCGGAGGAATACAGTGTGGTGTGCAACAGTATGGAATGGCATGATTCCGTCTATTATGAATCCGGGGATTATACCCTGACGAAGGAGAGTGCAGGGGGTTGCGACAGCGTGATGACGCTGCATTTGACCGTGAATACGGCCAAAGACACCCTCGTGGCCCTGACGATTTATGAGAATGCGTTGCCATACACCTTGAATGGCTACACCTACGATGCGGCAGGCTTGTATTTGCAGACACTGACCACCGCGGAGGGTTGCGACAGTATGTTGTATCTCCAGCTCTCGGTCCTCCATCCTGACACGGCATTGACGGTATATCCGTTCGGGGTGGACAACACCCATTGCGACGGTCTTCCGGCAAATATGGGATCGGTCACGTGCAACGGACACGCTTTCGTGTCGGTTGCCGGCGGATTTCCTCCCTATACCTATCAATGGGATGACCCGCTTGCCCAGCAAACGGACACGGCGATCCTGCTTTGCGCGGGGGTCTATACGGTCACGGTCACGGATGCTTCGGGCGCCACCGTGACAGCCCAGGTCAACATTTCCGACCTCTTGCCCAAGGTCGATCACGACGATGCCCGCTTCTGCTATTCCGACACTTTTGGCGTCTTGCAGGGCTCCCCGGCGGGCGGAACCTACACAGGCGCTTCGATGAGTGGCGACACGCTCCATTTTCTGGAGGATGTCACCGCTTATCAGATGACCTACACCTATTCGGACGAACATTCCTGCACGGCTTCGACCCAGTTCCAAGTCACGGTTACCATGAACACCCGTTCGGAAGACACGGTGATCTGCAGCAGTTATCTGCCCTATTGGTGGTATGGGCAGCCGCTGACGACAACGGGTACTTATACGAAAACCGCCCCCATGGACACGTTGTGCGACAGTCTCATCGTCCTTCATCTCACCGTTTTACAGCAGCCTCAATTAACAGTCAGTGAAGATGTTGTGATAGATCCTGGCGAAAACACGACCCTGAGTGTGTCGGGCGCCGGAAGCTATCTGTGGACCCCGGCCTCCAGTTTGTCTTCTGCCACCTCCGACCATCCCATCGCGTCGCCTTCCCAATCCACCCAGTATCAAGTGACCGGCTTTGTCGAGGCGGATTGCCTTGCCACAGATTCTGTCAAAGTGCTGGTACGCCAGTATTTGGACACGATATTGTGCGAAAACAACATGCCGTTGCAGTGGTACGGGATTTCCATTGCGGATACGACAGCCCATACGGTCACTGTTCCTGTTCCCGATGGCTTGGACAAGGTGCTGGTCCTTCAGGTCCATCTGCTGCGCAACACTTCCAGTAGTGTCCAAGACACGGTGATGGAGAACGATTTGCCGCTGGTTTTCAATGGAATAGCCTTTGATGATGATGTTGCCGACAGCATGGTGGTGATTCCGAACAGTATCGGTTGCGACAGTGTGATCCATTTTTCGTTATATGTCTGCCGCAACAAATCGAGGATGGTGGACAGTGTGGTTTGCGAGAGCGATCTGCCTCTTTTCTGGAACCATCAGAATCTATATGAAGAAGACGTATATCGAGCTGATTTACAGACAATTTGCGGAAGCGACAGTGTCGTGTTTCTGAATCTGTCCGTGATCGATACCGCGTTGTCCGTGATTTCTCCCACGGAGGATTTTTGCGAAGGGATGTCAGCGGAGCTGTCGGCCATCACAGAGCTTACGGATTATATGTGGAGTACGGGCGAGATCACCCCGCAGATCACCGTCACCCAACCGGGGTTGTATTCCGTGACCGCTTACCAAGGGTTATGCCGGAACAGCGGGTCCATTATGGTGGAAAAATGCGACGATCGTTTGATGATGCCCAACGCCATATCGCCATCCAATGCGGACGGGCTGAACGACTGCTTTAGCGTTCCCGGAATCTATCTGAGATTCATCAATCTGTTCGAAATCGAGATTTTCGACCGATGGGGCGAGTTGGTTTTCCGCTCCACGGACAAGCATTTCAATTGGAATGGCGAGTACAAGGGGGAAATCCACCCCAACACGGTTTACAATTACGTCATCCGATACACTTCGGAAGCCGGGACTCCGTTTGTGGTCAGGGGGTCGGTGACGGTGCTGTGATTCCTTGTCCATTTGATGTCACGGCATGGGCGCAATTTTTTGTGTCCCCGCTATGTGTGTATTTATAATTTATGTACTTTTGCCTCTTCTTATTTTAGAGTAATTGTATTTATAACAAACTAAAAATCAATATGATAATAAAAGATGATTTTGTGTGCAGACACAATGGTCCCGACGCTGGCGAGCAACAGAAAATGCTGAATGTCATCGGTGTCAAAACGTTAGATGAACTCATTGAGAAGACGGTTCCCGCCGCCATCCGCTTGCCGAAGCCGCTGGATTTGCCCGACGGCATGACCGAAGGCGAATACCTGAACCACATTCATGGTCTGATGGCCAAGAACAAGATTTACCGCTCCTACATCGGTATGGGTCACTACAACACCTATACTCCCGCGGTGATTTTGCGCAACATTTTCGAGAATCCGGGTTGGTACACCTCCTACACTCCGTACCAGGCTGAGATTTCACAGGGCCGTATCGAGGCTTTGCTGAACTACCAGACGATGATCAGCAGCTTGACGGCGATGCCGTTGGCCAACGCTTCCATGCTGGACGATGCCACCGCAGCCGGCGAGATGATGCTGATGTTCTTCCGCAGCCGCAGCCGCGAGCAACAGAAGAACAACGTGGTGAAATACTTCGTCGCTGAGGGCGTGTTCCCGCACTCCATCGG
>JAEEIG010000173.1 GCA_016281255.1 Bacteroidales bacterium | reverse complement strand
TCGAGGCCATCGGCGTGGTGCCGACCACCGAACTCTTTGTGGGACAGTTGGACATGAACGAGCAGGGCTACATCGTCACGAAGCCCGACAGCACGAAGACCAACGTCGAGGGCGTGTTCGCCGCCGGCGACGTGCAGGACCCCGTCTTCCGCCAGGCCGTCATCGCCGCCGGCACCGGCAGCATGGCAGGCATCGAGGCGTCGAGGTTTTTGATGGAGAATTAGGGAACCAACGGCGTCCCGCAGTTGAAATGCTGAATTACTTCCCGCTTTTCCGCCGGTTGCAATCCCGGCAGAGCATCTGACAGTTCTCGGCGACGGTTCGGCCGCCCGCATGCCACGGCGTGATATGGTCGGCCTCCATCTGCGAGAGGTCGAAATGCTTCCCGCAGTCGGCACAAAGGCCGCCTTGACTTTCGTAGGCCGCCAACTTCTGCGCCTCGGTGAATGCCCGGATAGAGAGATACTTCTCCTTCCGGGTTAGGATGTAGGGATATATGCCCGACTTCTTGGTCACGTCGTCGTCCAAGATGAGCCGTTTCACCTCATTGTCAATTTCACTGAAGTCGAACACCTTGTCTTTGAACTGCTTGTAGAGCATTCCCCAATCGACACCCTTCATGATTTTCTTGCGTTCCTTGGTGGGACGGAAGGAGGTCTCCACCCATAAGATGACGGAATGGAAGAACTGCCACAGCGGGGCCGCGCTCGCATCGTGTTGATGGTTCGACATATAGACCTCGATATTGCCGTCCGAGATCCAAGAAATGGCGGTTTCGAGGTAGTCTTGCCGGATGGCGGAACCGGTAAGGTAGTCGTTCCCGACTTTGGCTGCGGGTGCGCCGTTCTTGCTGAAGTAGCGTTTGGCATCGCTCACCCAAGAGCCCGCATACACCGCGTTGCGCAGTTCCTGATCCGTCAGTTCTTCCCCTGCTATATTAATGGTTTTGAACCACTTGAGTTTCTCGCTGTCGGTACCGCTACAGATATAGACCTGTAGTTCGTAGTTGAGAATCCGCTCTTGCTCGTCGTCTTGCAAATTATGGAAAGCCCTGTAAGTCGGGACATTGAAACAAACTGCCGAGAACTCGCCATGCACATACTGGCAGATGCTGATGGTGCGCTGCTGTCCGTCGATGATTTCGTAGGAAACAACGCTTCCGGGCGTTGCGCCGCTGTCATCGGAACGTCCGGAATCGTCCTCCCGCACCGCCCAATACATCACGTTGAGCGGGAATCCTTGCGTGAGGGTGTCGATGACAGCGTCGCGCTGTTTCTCCTTATAGACGAACTCGCGCTGGTAGGGCGGGCGCACGTCGAGGCGGCCCCCGTAGGCGCGCACGCCGTTCTCGTTGTTGTCTTCGTATCCCGCCACCAACTCGCGGACGGTGATCTTGTGTAGTTCGATTTTCATAACGTTGTTTATTTGGAGGGCGTATGCGATACGCCCGTACGATTATATTTTTCGGGGTCTTCCGCCGCTAACGGCAAGGTTGTATCGGGCTGGTTATAGGATGCCGGTTGTCCCATCTGTAGGGTCGAATCATTATTCGCCCCTACAACGTCCTGCATCGGCTTACGGCGGATAAGGATGCGTTCATATATTCGTTTTCCACCCACGTAGGGTGCCCCTTTAGGCATGTCCGTTGTACTCGTCCCCAATATTTCAAATTGTTCAGGATTATATTTATCCAAAAAAGTTATAGGAATACCCATCACCTCAACATAGTCCATAGGTATTTCTGAAGTTTTGTTTACATTAATGGCGTCAAAGTTATCATATTTGGGATAATCTACAGGATTATAGCATTTATACAGAATCAAGTCTTCATGACGTTTAGGTATTTCCAAGTTAGTAAACCAATTCACACCTGAAACTCGAATCATACCTTCCCTATGGTCTCCAGCAGTGGCTGTATCTTCATATTTGCTATAAAAATGAGCCGCACCACCTTTGAAGCCATAACCCAACCATAACTTGTTTTCTTTTATCAAAGGGAAAATCTCTTTATAATGAATCGCATTCTGATGCCCTACTATCACAAACTTCTTCTCATACTTCATCAGCTGCGCCACATATTCCCGGAAGAGCGAGAACGGCGGGTTGGTCACCACGATGTCGGCTTGCTTGAGCAGTTCGATGCATTCGGCGGAGCGGAAGTCGCCGTCGCCGTTGAAATAGTGGATGCCGATTTCCTCGGGATTGGGTACGCGATCGCCGTTTTTGTCGCCAAGGTACTCCAACCATATCGCCCGTTCGCTGTCGTTCTGCGAAAACAGGTCGCGGTTTTGGTTCTTGTAGCAGGTGGTAATCAGCTTTTTCAGTCCCAATTGCTCGAAATTATAGCTGAAATAGTGGAAAAAATTGCTCACGCGAGGGTCGTCGCAGTTGCACAGCACCGTTTTCCCCTTGAAATGCGCCCGATAATGCCTCAACTCGTTCTCAATATCCACAAGCTGGGTGTAGAACTCGTCTTTCTTGGCGTTCTTCGCCTGGTTAAGATTCTTGTTGGCCATTGTGATTGACAATTACCGCAATAACTATCAATCACTTACCGGAAAAGAAAGGTGCGGGCCTTTCTATCGCATTCACGGGGAGCGTCGGTGAACCCCGCTGTACCAATTAGATTAGCCCACACCTGTTCGGTGCGAGCATTAACATTACATTGGTACAACGGAGCTTTGCGCTCTCGTGAATATTATCCGATAATTCTAAATCATCAGTTTCCGACGCTTTTGATTCGAATGCGAATAATAGCTAATGCTTTGGTTTATAATATGTTAACTACTTCTCTTTACAATAAATCCGTGAATTGGTTCTTACTCTATTGAAATCAGCGGCAAAAATAGCAAAAATATCGGGATTGGGGAAGAGGTTTTGTTCGTTGTTGATGAATCTCTAATTAAATTAACCCGTCTGATGCAATTTCGCAACGCTTGGAAGCGCCGCCTCCTACACGCCGGCTCGCCCAAAATAAAAACCGCCGGCAATCCCGAAAAATCGTATCTTTGCCGCCCGAAAGACAGAGGGCGTAGAGACGCTGCAAACAACGTCTCCATCAAACCCTGTTCACTGATCACTATTCACTGATCACTGATCACTAAAGAAATGAAACAAGAAGAGACCGAACAAAAGGACATATTGAAAGACATCACCGACAAGGAATACGAATACGGTTTCGTGTCGGACATTGACATCGAGGATTTCCCGAAAGG
>JAEEIG010000017.1 GCA_016281255.1 Bacteroidales bacterium | reverse complement strand
TGACAGCAAGTTCGGGGGTATGTAAGCAGGTCGGAATTTGTGGGCTGATTCCGTTAAAAATTAACCCTCGATGCCAAATAAATGGCGAAACTTCTTATGCAATCGCAGCGTAACCGTTGCGGTTCCCGCCGCGCGGACAAGGTCCGTAGCCGCGGGTGCTCCCCCGGAAGTTTTTCGGCTCAACGTCCGGACCGGAGTATCATAAAAGGGCTGATAGCCGAGGCCGCGCTTCGAGGCTGAGGCGAAACTTTAGAAGATAAGCGACGCTTAGGTCCGTCCCGTACCATGCCGTCGCCGACAATCAAACGGAGACTAAACTTGTAGAAAGCATATTTTCGGCGTGTTTGGACGAGGGTTCGACTCCCTCCGGCTCCACAAGGAAAACGATAACCCCGATGAATTTCGGGGTTTTTTATTGCCTTTTTGCGGGGAAAATGCACGCCGTGTCCGAGAAAAACGTATTTTTGCCGCGCTAAATATTTTCGAATGGAGAAGATATACTTTACAGATTTCGTTGCCACGGACGTGGAAACGGCGCATGAGAAGCTGCGGGAGTGGCAGCGCAAATATCCCGCTTCGCCGTTGCTGAACATGTTCTGCCTGCGCGAGGACCGTTTCAAAGGCCAGAGCCGTCAGCGGGCCAAAATGCTGCTCACGCTGCCCGACAAACTGCGTTTCGACGCGCTGCCGTTGGAAACGGCCCCGATTGTGGAGATTCGCGAGAAGCCGCAGCTTAACATCTTGGAAACCAAGCCGCAACAAAAATCGTCGTTGAACCCGATCTTCGTCAAGCACCCCTCTCCGGATCATGAAAACCGGCAGGCGCTGATTGATCAATTGATTGAAAAATTCTCCAAAGACGCCCCCAAAATCATTTACTCGCCCGACGTCCACGATGCCGACGCGGACTACGGAATGGAGAGTTCAGTAGAGGATCAAAGTATTGTAAGTGTTTCATTGGCAAATATTTATGCGGATCAAGGGTATTATGACCGGGCTATTCAGATGTTTGAAATATTGAAGTTGCATTTTCCCGAAAAAAATAGTATTTTTGCCGCCCGAATCGAGGAGTTGAAAAAAAGGATGGCCGAAGGGTGATTTTGGCATTGTTTTTGCTTGATTCCGGACTGGATTTGAAAAGTAAATAATTGAATCATAAACTAAAAAGTAAAAGAAGATGTTTACATTGTGTGTAGTATTAATTATTTTGGCAAGTATCGTGCTGGCTTTCGTCGTGTTGATCCAAAACTCCAAGGGCGGTGGTCTGGCTTCCAATTTCGCCTCCTCAAACCAGGTGATGGGCGTTCGCAAAACCGCTGATGTGCTTGAAAAGACCACATGGGGCCTTGCCGCAGGCATCATGTTGCTCTGCTTCGTGTGCGCTTTCATCTCCAAAAACGAATACAATAGCGTTCACGGCATCTCCAACACCCAAGTTGAGCAAACGACAACCGATGCTGGTGCTGAAGAATAACCGATAATGGATTTGATTTTGTAAACATGCAATGCCTTTGGCGTTGTGTGTTTTTTTTGTTTGTAATATAAAATATTGATACAATGAATATTAAACACGAAAATGTTCCCGGCCAGGTGCAGGAACTCGTCATTGAAATCCAAAAGGAAGATTACGCAGAAAACGTAGATAAAGCGTTAAAAAAACAACGTCGCGAGGTGGCTGTCCCCGGCTTCCGCAAGGGCAACGCCCCGATGGGCATCGTCCAGAAAATGTACGGCAAGAACATCCTCGTGATGGAGATCGACCGTCTCGTCAACGAGCAGATGGACAAATTCTTCAAGGAGAATGAGGTGAAGTACATCTTCGAGCCCATGCCCGTGGAAGGCAAGTCGAAGGTTGACTTCGACAATCCCGACAACTTCTCCTTTGTGTACGAATATGCGCTTCGTCCCGAGGTCAAGATCGACTACAAGGCTATGCCGGCGATCACCGACTTCACCATCATCCCCAGCGATGAGGAGGTGGACACCCAGGTCGAGCAGCTCCGCGAGCGCCACGGCAAGTATGTCACGCCCGACACTATCGAGGCGAACGACAGCATCTCAGCTGATTACGGCGGCGAAAAGGAGGCTTTCTTCTTCATCCGCGATCTGAATGACGACGCCAAGAAGGAGTTCGTCGGCAAGAAAGTGGGCGACAAACTGACCGTTGCCATGCGCAAGGCTTTCCAGTCGGATCCTTATTTCGCCCGCGCTTTCGACCTCAAGGCCGAGGAGCTCACCGCCGATGATCCGTACACCTACGATCTGACCATCAAGCGTATCGGTCGCATCGAGCCAGCCGAACTGAACGAGGATTTCTTCAAGATGGCCTATCCCGATGGCAGCGTGACCGACGAGACCGCCATGCGCCAAGTGGAGAAGAGCAAACTCGCCGAGCAATACAAGCCCGATACCGAGCGCCTTTTCATGAACAAGGCTATCGAAACCCTGTTGGACAACGTGACGGTGGAACTGCCCGACGATTTCATGAAACGCTACATCAAGGCTGTCCAGAAAGACATGAAGGACGAGGATTTGGAGAAGCAATTCGACCAGTACAAACGTTCCTTCGCCTGGCAGATTTTGGAGAATAACATCGTGGAGGGCGAGGATGTGAATGTCACCCGCGAAGATGTCGAAGCCTATTTCCGCAACTATTTCGTCAAGAACTATTTCGCCAACTTCAACGCCGAGAGCGTGAAGGATCAGGTCGATAAGATTGTGGCCGACTCCATGAAAAACCAGGAGTATGTGAAGAACGCCTACGACATGCTCTATGACCAGAAATTGGTGGAAGTGTTGCGTAAAAAGATGAATATCGAGCACAAGGAAGGCGATTTCAAGGCTTTTGTGAACGAGATTTCTCCCAAAGGGGAAAACACCGCCGAGGAGAAGCCCAAGAAGACGACGAAGCGCAAGACCGCGCCCAAGGCTGAGGTTCCCGCCGCTGAAGAGGCTCCCGCAGAGGAAAAACCCAAAAAGACGAAAGCCAAGTCCACCAAAACCAAAACCGCAAAAGAGTAAATTATGAGAGACGAATTCAGAAATTATGCGCTGAAGCATCGCGGCATCAGTAGTCTGAAGATGGACCGTTACGTGTCCAGAACCTACGACTACATCACGCCGTACATCATCGAGGAGCGCCCGATGAACATCACTCAGTTGGACGTCTTTTCCCGTCTGATGAAGGATCGTATCATCTTCATGGGAGTGCCGATTGACGACGACGTGGCCAACATCATTCAAGCGCAGCTGCTCTTCCTCGAATCGCAGGATTCCGAGCGCGACATCCAGATTTACGTCAACAGCCCTGGCGGCGTGGTGTATGCCGGCTTAGGCATCTACGACACGATGCAGTACCTCAAACCAGACGTGTCCACCATTTGCACGGGTATGGCCGCCTCCATGGCTGCTGTGCTGATGTGCGCCGGTGCCAAGGGCAAGCGTTTCGCCCTCCCGCACTCCCGTGTGATGATTCACCAACCGATGGGCGGTGCGCAGGGCCAGGCTTCCGACATTGAGATCGAGGCTCGCGAGATCCAGAAGATCAAGAAAGAACTCTATGAAATCATCGCCTACCATACCGGCAAGGACTACGAGCAGGTGTGGAAGGACAGCGACCGCGACTACTGGATGACGGCTGCCGAAGCGAAAGAGTACGGCATGATCGACCAAGTGTTGGGCCGCGACCAACGCAAATAAGCGACAAATTTAACATCTTGAAATAGAAGAGACCGGCTTCCGGAAGTGTCTGGGCGCCGGTTTTCTGTTCTAAAACGAGTATATGGCAAAAAAAACAAACAGATACGATAGAACGTGCAGCTTTTGCGGGCGCGACATCCCCGACGACCAGTTCATCATCGGCGGTTTCGACGCGATGATTTGCAGCGATTGTCTGAAGGCTGCCACGGAAATATACCACCAGCATCAGGCCGAGAAAGAGCAGCGTGCGATTTCGGAGATTAAACACAAACTGTTGAAACCGAAGGAGATAAAGGAGAAATTGGACGAATATGTCATCGGACAGGAGGAGGCCAAGAAGGTGTTGTCGGTGGCGGTCTATAATCACTACAAACGTCTGATGCAGGGGGTGGACGAGTCGGATCCCGATGTGGATATCGAAAAGAGCAATGTGTTGTTGATAGGAGAGACCGGTACGGGTAAAACCTTGTTGGCCAAGACGATAGCCAACTTGTTGGATGTGCCGTTCTGTATTGCTGACGCCACCGTCTTCACGCAAGCGGGCTATGTGGGCGAAGATGTGGAGAGCATCCTTTCGCGTCTGCTGCAGGCCTCCGATTACGACGTGAACCGTGCCGAGCGCGGTATCGTCTTCATCGACGAGATCGACAAGATTGCCCGCAAGGGTTCCGAGAATCCGTCGATCACGCGAGATGTGTCGGGCGAAGGCGTGCAGCAGTCGTTGCTGAAGCTGTTGGAAGGCTCCATCGTGAACGTGCCGCCGCAAGGTGGTCGGAAGCACCCCGAGCAGGAGTTTATTCATGTCAACACGCGCCATATTCTGTTCATCGGCAGCGGAGCATTCAATAACCTGTCGAACATCATCTGCGACCGCATGAACACGCATGCTATCGGTTATAACACCAAGAACATCAACTTCAACCCGCAGGAGGCACTGAAATACGTCAGTGCGCAGGATGTCAAGGAGTTCGGACTGATCCCCGAGCTGTGCGGCCGTTTCCCTGTCATCACCTCGCTGAACGCATTGGACAGTACGGCGTTGAAGCGCATCCTTACCGAACCGAAGAACGCGTTGGTGAAGCAGTATATCGCACTGTTCAAGATGGACGGCATCGCGCTGAGTTTCACCGAGGAGAGCCTGGACTACATCGTCGATAAGGCGGTGGAGCTGCAGCTGGGCGCCCGCGGTCTGCGCGCCATCGTTGAGAAAATCATGACCGACGCGATGTTCGAGTTCCCGAGCTTGAACAGGAAGAAGATCGTGGTCGATAAAGCCTATGCAAAGGAGAAGTTCGAGAGCTCGATTTTTTCGTTTAAGGATAAGTAGGCTTACAGGTTTGAGGCTTAGAGGCTTACTGGCTTAGAGGTTTAAGGGTTATATGAGAAAATGTTGTTTGATACTGTTGTTTTTGCTTGTGGGGATTGCTTTGCAGGCGCAGAAGTTTGCCCCTCAACCCAAGCCCGCCGCTCCGCCGAAGCCGTACGGTCCTGTGCCGACCGATGCGCAGGTGTCCTGGCAACGCATGGAGATGAATATGTTCTGCCATTTCGGACCGAATACCTTCACTGGACTGGAGTGGGGAGAGGGCACGGAAACCGAGGACATCTTCAACCCGACCGCCCTCGACTGCAACCAGTGGGTGGCAGTGGCGAAGAATGCGGGCTTCGGGGGCATCATCCTCACGGCCAAGCACCACGACGGTTTCTGTCTGTGGCCTAATCCTGCGAGTACGCACACCGTGCGTGAGAGTGCGTGGCGCAACGGGAAGGGCGATGTGCTGAAGGAGCTGTCAAAGGCGTGCAAACAGGGCGGTGTGAAGTTCGGCATCTACATCTCCCCGTGGGACCGCAACGCGCCCACCTACGGCACGGATGCCTACAACAAGGTGTTTCTCAAGACGTTGCGGAACGCACATACAAACTACGGCCCTATCTTCGAGCAATGGTTTGACGGGGCCAACGGTGAGGGGCCGAACGGCAAGAAGCAGGTCTATGACTGGAAGAAGTTCAATGGGCAAACGAAGAAGTTGCAGCCCAATGCAGTGATTTTCAGTGATGTGGGACCGGGGTGCCGGTGGGTTGGCAACGAAGAGGGAAAATGCGGGCGCACCTGCTGGTCGCGGCTCGATGTGGAGGGCTTCGGTCCGGGTGCCGACGCCCCTTCTCAGGACACGCTCAACGCGGGCAACTACAACGGGGCGTGCTGGATTCCCGCCGAGACGGACGTCTCCATCCGGCCGGGCTGGTTCTGGCGCGAGAGCGAGCACCCGAAGAGCGTGCAGGAGCTGCTGAAAATCTACTACAATAGCGTGGGACGCAATTCCCTGCTTCTGCTCAATGTGCCGCCCGACAGCCGCGGTCTCATCTCTGCCGAGGATTCGTTGCGTTTGGTGGAGTTCCGCGCCGCGTTAGACAGCATTTTCGCGCACAATCTGGCAAAAAATGCACGGTATATCGCCGTGTCGAATTATCGCACCAATGACCGAAATCCCCGATTGGGGTATTGGATTTCAGTGTTGGCCTGCTGTGAGCCTGGCCCCTTCCATGCATACTATATGTTGGACCATTATGGAACAGACGACTATAATACCTATTGGGCTACTGCAGACACCGTGACCAATGCGTGGGCGGAGTTCCAGTTCGACGAACCGCAGACCTTCAACCGCGTCTTGCTGCAGGAGTACATTCCACTCGGCCAAAGGGTGGAAAAGTTCCACATCGAAATTGAGGATGAGAACGGCAACTGGCGCACCATCGCCGAGGAGACCACCATCGGTTACAAACGGATTGTGCTTACGGAGACGGTTACCACGGAAAAGGTGAGAATAGTCATCGACCAAAGCCGCGCCTGCATCGTGTTGAACAGGGTGGGATTGTTTATGGACCGGATTTTTTCAGAATAAACCCAAAGGTGCGATAGGAGTCTAAACATACGGATGAAAATTGTATTTTTGCGACCTGTTTGAACGGAAAACCTGTTTATGAAGAAGATATTATTGACTGGAATATTTTGTGTTGCGTTGATATTCAGCTATGCACAAACGCAACCGATGAAGTTTTTGGGCGTCGGGATGAACAGCACGATGTCCACGTTTGTGTCGAAAATGAAGGGCAAGGGATTCGTGGAGGATGTCAACCACACGAAACCGAATTTCACGGTGATGAAGGGCGTTTTTGCCGGTGAACGCGTGAAGATCGAGATTCGCTCGGCGGCGAAAACCCATCTTGTCTATAGCGTGAATGTTTTCTTCACCATGAGCACGCAGTTCACTTACCCCGATTTGCAGAGCCGTTTGAGCGGCAAGTACGGGGAAATCACGCAGGAGGTCAACCATATCAAGGAGGAGCCTATTTACGTGAAATATACCACCGATTACTCCAAATGGCAGACCGACACGGACACGGTGACGCAAGCATATAACACAATCATTCTCTCGAAGTGCAGTTATCACAGCACTTCTCCGTTTGTCATCAGTTACATTGATGGAAAAAATTCCAAAGTGGAGACTTTGGAGGTCAATTCAGATTTTTAGCGGGCTTGGCTGAGCAGGTCTTTGCCGCAGATGGCATTACAGGTCATCATGGTTGTCATGGCCACTCCCAGCATGCCGTGCAGCATCATGTTTTGTCCGGCCTGATAGAGGTTTTCGAAGGGGGAAGCGGGAGAAAGGACGGTGCCGAGCAGATTGTCGTAGGATTTGCGGATTCCGTAGGAGGAGCCGTGCCAAGTGCCCGTGTAGTCGCGGTAGGTGAGCGGCGTGCTGGTCCAGTAGTTGAGGATGTTTCCTTCTAAATCAGGAAGATAACGTTTCGCAAAGGCTATGCACTCTTCGGCTTTTTTCTGCTTGAAAGCTTTGTATGCTTCGGGACGGTGTCCCAAGGAGCTCACTTCCCATTCGCTCACGGCGTCCCATGACATGGGGATTAGCAGGTCGATGTTGGTGGCGAATTGGCCTGTCAGAGGCACATTGAAATTGATGAGCATGTTTTGGACGGGGGCGTCTTTCCCGCAGGGGGTGTTCCAGACATCGTCGGATTCAATGATGCTGATGCTTCGGTTGAGGTAGGGGATGGTGTCGGGTCGCAGCTCCAGTTGCACGGTGAACATGCCAACGGTGTTTTCCAGCCGTTGGATGCGCCGGCGGTAAATGTTGCGCATCTCTTTGCACTCCGGGGTGTATTGGATGGTCAGGTTAGGGTGTATGGTGGTGACGAACAGGTCGGCATGGTATTCCGTGCCGTCGGAACAGTGTACGCCCTTGATTCTGCCGTCTTCTCCGATTTCGAATTGATCCACGGCCTTGCGGGTCAGCAATTCGCCGCCGGTAGCCTGAAGATTTTCCACCAGGCGGTTGATCAAGGTTTCACCGCCGCCTTTCAGCCGGTAGGAGCCTTGGGTGAACGAGTTGATGGATTGGAGGAACGCATAGAGCGGCAGTTTGTCGGTCAGCTCCGTGGTCAGACATTGCCCGCAGAGCAGGTTGCGCACCACGGGGTTGGAGAAGTTCGCCTCCAGGTAAGCTTTGGCGGAGACGCCCATCAGGACGTTGTCAAATACATTGTGATTGGGAAGAACAGAATCGTAGATACGCTTGTTGATGCTCTTCATTAAGGAAACCAACTTCCTGAGGGCTGCTTTTTCGGAGGGAAATTCGGCTGCGATGCCGTCCACAAATTGTTGGAAACCCCGATTGAGGAAGAGGGTGTGTCCAAGGGTGTGGACTTCGAGGAATCGGTCGTCAAGGGGTTGCCAGGGCAGGTCTTCCAGTCCGAAGTAGGTGACTAAGGGATGGAGCACTTCGCCTTTGCCGATGCCGCCCACATAGTGGAAGCCGGTATCATACATTTGGCCGTGGCGACGGAACGATTGGAACGCGCCGCCGGGAATCGGGCATTTTTCCAGCACGGTCACCTTTTTGCCCTCTTTGGCAAGTGCAATACCGCAGGTTAGCCCGCCGAAGCCGCCGCCGATGATCACCACATCTCTCTTCTCCGTCATATTCTATCGCATTTCGGCCTCCAGTTGCAGGCGGAGGTCGTCAGGATTGTTCGCGTCCGAGAGGGTTGCCTTCACGGTGACGGAGCCCTCGTTTTCAGTGATTTGCCGTTGAAGTCTCAGGGTGTCGCCCGGACGGATCAGTGCCACATAGCGGCAGTTTTTGATGGCCGCATAATGGAGCGGGCGTCCGGTCTCGCGGCACACGCATTCGCGGATCATGCGCAAGGAGAGCACGCCCGGGGTGATGGGGTTTCCGGGAAAGTGCCCTTGGTAAACCGGGTGATTGTCAAGCATTTTCAGCAGAACGGCCTCCTGATCTGCCGAGATGATGTCATATAAAAGATGGATTAGGGACATGGCTCTACGCTTGTTGGGTTAATTCGCCAATTTCATGCGGCAGGTCATCTTCGTTTGGCCGTTGACAGCGGTTTCCGCCGCCACCATCGTGATGTTGCCCACTTGCGACATAATGGTAAGCCGGGTAGTCAGTGTGTCGCCGGCCATCGGCATAGGATGGCTCACCACGCAACGCTTGATGTCGCCGATATAGCCCATGTTAACCTCTTCGCCGGCCTGTTTGCGCAGGTGACCCACGTATGCCGCCGCGGTCTGGGCGATATGTTCCAAAATGCCCTCTTCCGCCAGCCGCCCGGACTCATCCAGAAACATGTTGTCGTCGGAGATGGTCAGTGTGGAGCTGCAGTTCTGCTCGTCTTCGAGCGCGAACCCGTCCACCATCAGAATGGGCGGCCGTTGGGGGATAAGGCTGATGATGTCGTTTGTCTTACATGCGGGTATAGACATAGTCGTACAGGTCTGCGAAAGTTTTCAGAGAAGGAAGGTCAGGAGTCTTGATCTCCACGCCGAACTCCTCGTTCACCAGGCCTACCATGTCAACAAGACTCAAGCTGTCCAAGTGCATGGTCTCTTTGATGTTCGCATCGGGTTGGATGGTTTCAGCGTCCACTTCGAATTCGTCAGCGAGGATGGACACCATTTTTTTGATCATTTCGTCTTTTTCCATAGCAATTTTTTTGGGGAAATATACTTTTTTTGATTTATTTTATGTCTTTGATAATCAATGTGGAATTGGTTCCGCCGAAGCCGAAGCTGTTCGACAAGAAGATGTCGAAGTCGTAATTGTCGATACGTTGGGCGGGGATGTTGAGTTTGGAGGTGTCTTCGTCGCCGTGTTCGAAGTTGAGGTTCGGGGCGATGAAGCGGTTTTTCATCATGAGCATGGAGTAGATGGCCTCGCTGGCGCCGGCCATCCACATTTCGTGACCGGTCTGTCCTTTGGTGGAGGTGACGGGCGGCATGTTGTCGCCGAAGACGGAGTAGATGGCTTTAGACTCGTTGGTGTCGCCGACGGAGGTGGAGGTGGCGTGGGCGTTGATATAGCCGACTTGCTCTTTGGTGATGCCGCTCTGTTGCAGTGCCATGAGGAGGGCTTTGCGGGGGCCGTCCACGTTGGGGGAGGAGATGTGGTCGCCGTTGGAGGAGAAGCCGTAGCCTAACACTTCCGCGATGATGGGGGCGCCGCGTTTCACTGCGGACTCGTAGCTTTCGATGATGACCGTGGCCGCGCCGCCGCCGGGCACCAGGCCGTCACGGCCTGCGTCGAAGGGGCGGGAGGCCTTTTCGGGTTCGTTTTCGCGTTTCGAGAAGGCGCCGATGCCGTCGAAACTGCCGATGGAGAAGGGGTTCACCTCTTGTGCGCCGCCGCAGACGATGCAGTCTTGCAAGCCCCACTTGATGAGCAGCGAGCCGAGGCCGATGGCATGGGAGCCGCTGGCGCAGGCTGCGCTGACCGTCATGTTGATGCCTCTGAGTTTGAAAAGGCAGCCAAGGTTCATGGTTACCGTCGAGTTCATGGATTGGAAGATGGCGCCGGAACCCACCAACCGGGTGTTTTTCTTCTCGCGCATGGTATCGACGCTCTTCACGACCGCGTCGGCGCTGCTGTCGTTGCCGTAGAGGAGACCCACGTCGTGGCGTTCCAGGTAATCGGCGTCCATTTTGGCCATCTTGAGGGCGTCCACAGTGGCCATGTAGGCGTATTGTGCCTCCTCGGGCATGAACACGCGGTGCGCGCGGTCCACCACGCCTTTCAGGTTCGGCATCTGCACTGCGGCGGTGAGGCCTGACTCGAAGCCCATCTCCTTGCGCACCGGGTCGAACACGATCCCCGATTTTCCATGAAACAAAGAGTCTTTGACTTCTTCCAAAGATGTACCGATGCATGACCAGATGCCCATGCCGGTGATGACTACTCTTCTGCCGTTATTTTCGCTCATATATCTTGATTAATAACAAATTACAAACGTTAAAAAATCTTAAAAAACCGAAAAAACCGACCCTTTCGGGCCTTGATTTTTCGGGCGGCAAAAATACACTTTTTACGGATATATCCAACAGCTAAATATCGGGAAAATGAAGTCCCGCTATTTCACCAGCGTAACCGTGCCGGTGCGCTCCATCTGTGTGCCGTCGGGCATCTTGTATTCCATGTGATAGACATAGACGTTCATCGGGGCGAGGACGCCGTTGATGCGACCGTCCCAGCCTTCCTGCGGGTTGGTGGTGAGGAAGATGCACTCGCCTGTGCGCGCGAAGACCGAGAAACGGTAACCGTCCACGGAGACGAACGAATTCACCGGTTTGAAGACGTTGTTGTTGGCGCCCAAGGGGCGGAAAGCGTTCGGGATGTAGATGGCCGGGGGCTGGGTGACGGTGATCTGGTTGGAAAGGCTGGTCTCTTCCAGGCCGTAACGGTTGGTGTTCTCCTGAGCTTCGATGTAATAGGAGAATTTCGAGCCGGTTTCATACAGGGCGGAGATGTCGTCGGAATAGCTGTTGACAGTGCCGGGCGGCAGCTGTGCTGTCGTGTTGAAGAGCTCCTCGCTCTCCACTTTCCGCATGACATAGTAGAAGGCGACGTCGCCGTCCCAGTTTTCGTAGCCGGGCCATGAGAGCACGTTGTTCTGGGCGTTGTTCTCGCCGCGCAGCAGGATGTTGTGCGAGATGTTGGAGTATCCGGATTCCACCTCGCAGGTGTTGAAGAGGAAGGTGCGGTAGTAGTAGGTGTTGCGGCTGAAATTGGCGTTGCTGTCCGCGAAAACGTAGTCGGCCGTGCCCGGAGTGTAGCTTTTGGTCTTGAAATTCTCGAAATGGACGCCGTCCTCGCTGCGCTGTAGCGTGAGACTTACGAACGGCAGGGTGTCGCCGCTGGTGAGCACCTTGATGCGGATATACTCGTTGTCGATGACCGAAACCGAGCGGATGTAGGTGAAGTCCTGCGATTCGTCCGCCTGGATGTCGATGTTGACGCGGTTGGTGCTGGCCGTGACGGTGCCGCCATTGTTCACCACCCGCACATAGGCGATGTATTGCTGGTTAAGTTGCAGATTCTCAATTAGAAAGTTGTTGCTGGTGGTGGAACCTAAGTTGGTCCAGCTCGTCCCTTGGTCGCTGCTGAGCATCACCTCGAAATGGTGGATGCCGCCGTGAAGGTTGGCATAGGTGGACCATTGGATGGTGGCGTTCTTATGGCAGGCGTCCGCGTGTTGGAGATGCAGGGTCATGTTGCACTGCTGGTCGTCGGTCAGGGCGGAGACGTTGCCGCAGGAGTCCATGGTGGCGATGCGGTAGTAGCGGGAGTCGAAATTCGGGTCGATGACCGGGTCGATCCAGTAGGTCTGCCCGTATATCGTGTCCAGCGGAATCGTGCCGTTCGGGCTTATATAATAGATAATGAATGCCATCATGTAAGGCTCGGTTCCGTGGAAACCGAGCATCACCTCGTTGTCCGGGGTCACCGTCACGCTGTCGAGCACGGGCGCCGCGGGGCTGGCGCTGTCCACCAAGTGCGCGGAGCCGATGGTGGTCATGAAGGGACAACGTTCGTTGGTGCCGTAGAAGTTGGTGATACTCACCTGGTAGGAGATGATGTTGTCGCAAACATCCGAAGTGTCGGTGTAGTGCAGCTGGGTGTTCGGCACCGATGCGAAAGGCTCCGGCGGGAAGTCGGGCTCGAAGTCGCGTTTTTTGTAGATGTCGAAGGTGCTGCCCCAGGAGTTGTCGAGAACGGAGGTGGGCGATTCCCATTCGAGATAGGCTAACGTGTTGTTGGCCTGGGGGATGACGGTCAGACTGATGGAGTGGATGGTGTCGGAGTAGTAGGCGTTGTCGTTGGAATCCAGTGCCATGATGTGGCAGTAGTAGTCGGTTGCGACGGGGATGTTGTTGATGTCTTTGGAACCATAGTCGCAGAGCGTGAAGTTCTGAGTGGCGCTGTTGTATCCGAACAAGCTGTCGCAGAGTATGTTGTTGACATAAAAATAGTAAACCTTGAAATGGATGCAGTCACCGTTGCTGCTCCATGCCATCTTGATGCGTGTGTTGTTGTTCATCAGCTTGAGACACTGCATTTTAGGCGGTTCCCATGCGAAACAGCTGAGGGTGAAAACCATCAAGATACCCAAAAATATATGTTTTTTCACTATTTGCTTTATTCGTTTGCCAAATTATTACCAACGACGATTCTCGTGAAATTATTGTATGAAAAATACTTTTTTGCCAAATGGCATATTTCTTCCGTTGAAACTTTTTTAATATCAGAAAGATAACGGTACATTTCGGTTTCGTCCAGTCCGAAACGGCGCCAGTAGGCGAACTTTTGCATGGAGGTGACGGTGGTGTCGGCCGCGCGAAGCTGGATGCCCGCCATGTAGTTTTTCACCATGTCGAGCTCTTCGGGGCTGACGGGCTCTTCTTGAAGTCGTTGCAACTCCTCGAAGCAGGCATCGATGGCTTGTCGGGTGCGGTCGGCGTTCACATCGCTGTTGATGGCGAAGACCGACTGGTTCCCGAAAAAGGTGCTGCTGGAGGAGACTCCGTAGGTGAGCCCCTGCCGCTCACGAAGATTCTGCATCAGCCGCGAGCTGAAATAGCCGCCGGTCAGGGTGTTCAACACCGAGAAAGCGGTGCGCTCCTTGTCATTGTATCCCATTGACAAACAGCATAGTACAATGGAGGACTGCAGGCAGTCTGGCATCTCTTGGCAGATCAGACGACCGGGCTCTTTGAGCGCCGGAAGTTCGGGAAGCTGCGGGGAGGGCGTGCCGTGCGGGATGGGCTCCCACGCTTTGCGGATGAGGTCTTCGATTTGCGGGTCGGTGTTGCCGGTGACGAACAGTGTGACATTCTCCGCGCAGAAGCATTGCTGGTGGAATTTCTTTAACTTGCTTGTTGTTAATGCGTTGAGAGTTTCGATGGAGGCAAATTGCGACACAGCGGGGAACGTGTCTCCTAACATCTCCTTCCACATGATACGCCAGGAGCAGTAGTCGGTTTTGTGCTCGTTATACGCCAGGTTCTTTATCTCTTTGTCCTGCATGATCCGCAGGTTGTCGGGACGATATTCCGGGGAGACGAGGAACCCGCTCACCACGGGGAGGATGTCCGCCATGTTGTTTTTCGGGACGGAAATGAGGATTTGCACGCAATCCATGCCGACGTTCACGGAGACGTTGGTGCCGTAATAGTCCATCTTTTCGGACACTTCCTGCGGTGAGTAGTGCGGTGAGCTCTCTTTGAGCAGCGAGAAGGCGAAGTTGCAGACGTGCTTTTCGGGCTGGTAGAGCGATCCGGTCCGCACCTGCAGCAGGAGGTGGATCAGGTCCAGATGGGGGTTGTCGAAGAAATAGGCGGGGATGCCGTTGCCCAGCGTTTCCCGGCGGGGTGTCTGCAGGGAAAAGGGCTCTATGGGTCGGATGGCGGGCGGTATGGCCCGGTTGATGGTGGTCATTATGGTATCAGAAGTATTTGTCCTTGTTTTTGAAGTTCGTTGCCTTGGCTGTCTTTGTATTTGATGAGGTAAACATACATGCCGAAGGGCAGGGTGGTGTCGTGCATCTTGCCGTCCCATCCGATGTTCATGTCGCGGGTCTGGAACACCCGTCCGCCGCCGCGGTTGAAGATGGTCAATTCGAAGTTGCGGGGCTCGAAGTTGGCCTTGACGTAGAAGAGGTCGTTGAGGCCGTCGCCGTTGGGGGTGAAGGCCGACGGGATGAAGAACTGGTCGGCGTCGGGTGCGGGCTCTTCCGGTGAATATTCGTATTTTGCGACCTCTTCGCCGTCAACGGTGATCGTGGTCTCACAGACAGAGGGCTTGTCCTTAGTGGCGGGAGAACAGGAATGTACGGTGCGGACATGCTGTGGTCTTGCCAGTTTGGATCTTTCAGGAGAGGCCTTGATATTGTCGTAAGAAAGGCTGTTGTCGGCTTGCATGGTGGAAGTGGTCGGCGTAGCGGCAGATTGGCGTTTCTCGATGACGGAGGCCATGGTGGAGCCTTCGTGTGTGGCCGCCTGCGTGGTGGTGGTCAAGGTAGGTTTCGTTTGCGGAGTGACGGCAGATGCTGTAGTAGATGTCTGGATGGAAGTGCTCGGAGAAGTTGTGATGGTGGCTGCCGATTGGTTTTCAGTCGGTTGCGGGTCAGTGACCTCCGTGGCGGGTGTTGCGGGTTGAGACTGGTCGGCGGGCTGTTGGCGCAAGGTCTTCATCAGTATGGGGACGGTGATCAAGACGGCGGCGATGCCGGTGACCATGGCGGCACGGCCTTTCGGCGAAAGTCCGGGCTTGCGGCTGAATTTCTGCACGTACCGCTTGTCGTTCACGATGGAGGTCCATTCCTCCTCCGTGGCGGGCACCTCCATCCGGCGCAGCTCCTCTATCGGGTTGTTTTTCATATATTCAGTATTCTTCATTCTTCAAATATTTCTCTATTTCCTTGCGAAGTCTCTCTTTGGCGCGTGAGATCAACGTGCTGACATTGTTTTTCGAGAGATTCAGCATTTCTGCAATCCGATCCTGGCAGATATCGTCGATAACATACAGGTTGAAGACGGTTCGGTGTTTCTGCGGGAGCTGGTTGACAAACCCCAGCAGCACTTCCATCGGGATGCCGTCGTATTCGTGCGTCGCATCCACCGCCGGATTCACCTCTAACTGGCTCATCGGGATGGCGGCCCACAGGTGTCTGCGTCGCAGATAGTCGATCGCCTTGCGGATGGTGATCTGCCGCAACCATCCTCCGAGCGACGTGATGTTGTCGAATTGCTCAAAATGAGTCAGGATGAATATGAAAACATCGTGAAAAAGGTCTTCGGCCTCTTCCAGATTCGCCGTGTAACGCATGCAGACACCCTTGATCAGCGGTCCGTATGCGTCGTACAGCATCTTCTGGGCGTTGTTGTCTCCCTTCCGGCAGCCTTCGATGATTTCTATCTCTTTTTCAGTCAGCATTTATATTCAATACTTTCTTGACGAAATTCGCGGGAAATTCTTACAAAAAAAATGAAAAAAAAGTGATTTTCAGGAAATCCTGAAGGTTAGAAGTCGAGGGAAAGTTGGTTTTTTAGATGGAAACTCTTTCTGTGATAAGGAGTTAAACCGAATTTATTGACAGCGGCGATATGCTTGGGCGCGGGATAGCCTTTGTTGTGTTTCCAGTCGTATTCGGGGTATTCGTCGGCGAGTCGCACCATGAGCTCGTCGCGGTGGGTTTTGGCGAGGATGGAGGCGGCGGCGATGGAGAGGTAGGTGGCGTCGCCCTTCACAATGCAGCGGTAGGGGATGTTCCAGCGGTCGGTGAAGCGGTTGCCATCGACCAGGATCAGTTCCGGTTTCACGCTTAGCTCTCCCACGGCGAGGTTCATCGCGTGGATGGAGGCGTGGAGGATGTTCATCTTGTCGATGTCGGCGGGAGAGACTTCCGTGACGGCGTAGGCGAGGGCGTCGCGTTGGATGATTTCGCGGAGCGCATTCCGCTTTTTCTCCGTAAGTTGTTTGGAATCATTGATTTCCGAATTCGTATACTCGTATGGGAAGATGACGGCGGCGGCGCATACCGGACCGGCGAGACAGCCTCTGCCCGCCTCGTCGCAGCCGCATTCAATGGTCGCGGCAGGGGAGAAATGAGCTTTTAAAGCCATAGCAGCATGCATATTGAAACAATCAGTAAATCAATGATGTATTTCTGTTTTTTGGAGGTGACGGCCAGGGAGATGTAGATGCTGACGGGCAGCAAAAGGTAGGTGAGGGCGGCGGGCAGCGGCACGATGCCTAACCAAAGGAACAAAAACATGGCGAACAACAGCATGTTGATATTGTTGAAGGCCTGTCTGATGACAATCAACTTGCTGTCTAACAAACGTTTATCACGAATCATCAGGATGGCGGTCAACACGAAGAACCAGCCCAGGGTCACATAGTCGATGATGCGGAGGCGAGTGAACTGCTTCACGGGCTCGAAGAGGTCGAGTTGGCGCCATGAATGGAGCAGCCCCGGTACGGAATCGGCGATGAAGGCGATGGAGAAGGCGTAGATGTAGGGGAGGAGGATGCCGGTGAGCAGGATGAGGATGCCTTTGAACGAGCTGACGTCGTTGACGGCAATCAGCATGATGAGGAAAAGGGCGAGTCCGGACGCGCTGAGGTCCACCATGGTGGCGATGGCGATAATCAGACCGAGCGTGAAGATGCGCTCTTTCATCCGGGCGGCTTGGTCGCCGGGCGAATAGAGTATCATCATCAGGGCAATGGCGAAGAGCGTCAGGAAGGCAGGGGTGAGGGTGTGCAGGAATTGGCCGCAGTTGAGCAGCAGAAGCAGGAATACGCCCGGCATGTAGGTGCGGCTGTCGTGGAAATGACGGCTGTCGAAATGCCGGTTGACGGCGACGGTGAGGGTGACCACCATCACGAAGACGCACAAACGGGCGAGGACGGGAGCCTTTGTCCAAACGTTAACGATGAACTGGAAGAGAATCATGTTCCCTTCGGCGGGCATGATTGTCATTCGGGAGAAGATCGTCCATCCGGCCCATCCGGTCAACACCGCCAGAAAAAAGAGCTGCAGATTGAGGTTTTTGTTTAGAAGATGGAACATAGTTCAGGGAAATCAGGGATGAGTTGTTGGAAAACAGGGGCCAAAGAGAAGGGTTTGGACTTTGGGAAGTCTTTGGCGTAGAGATTGCCGAAAGCGGGGGATCCGTCCGCGCAGAAGCGGCATTGAATGCTGACAAGTTCCTCATCCTCAATTTGATATAATCCGTTGTCAATGCGGTTGAGGGCGTCTTCGTAAGTCATGCGGTAGTAGTAGTGCATCCGCTCCACGGTGAGCACTTCGGGCAGTTGCAGCGCTTCGCGGACTTTCTGCAGCCTGGCTTCCGGCAGATTTTCCGGCAGCGGCACGGCCACCACTCCGCTGAAGAGGCAGGCGAGCAGTGCGGCGCAGGCGGTGAGGTCGGTCTTCATGACGATGCCCGCGCGCGCGATGCTCATGGCATCCAATTCGTTCATGATCGGGGCGATGCGCTGCGCGAACTGGGCGTAGGAATAGACCTTGTCGCCGATTCGCGCCACGGTCAGGTCCGGATTTTGCATGGTTGCCCTGATGTAGGGCTCTATGACGTTTTGATATAGCATGGGTTTACAGGCTTACAGGCTTACAGACTTAAGCAATTGATAAAAATATTGCGCAAAAATACATTTTTTTTGTATTTTCGCGGCCGTTTTAAAAGGCTATTTTTCCATTGTCAAAGGTTAGGATACAGAGATGGTTTTTAGGGCTTGCCATGGCGCTTCTGCTTTCGGCATGTCAGCGGGAGATTGAACTCGATCTGCCTGATTATCAGTCGAAACTGGTAATCGAGGGTGTGATTGAGACGGGATCGCCTGCCGTGGTCATGCTGTCGAAAAGCATCCCCTATTTCTCTGAAATCAACCTGGAGACATTGATGAGCCAGGTGCTGGTGAACGGCACGCAGGCGCGCGTTTTCGTGACTTCCGAGACCGGCGAGACCGAGGAGCTGCATTGGACCCTCTCGGCCGATGCGCCCTATTACGTGGCTTTCATGGGCAGCAAGGTGATCGGCAAGGCGGAGACCCATTACACCCTGCGGGTCGAGTATGACGGCAAGACCTACACGGCGGAGACCTACATCCCCAAAACCTTCGACCTGGACTCTATCGGCTTCGCGCGTACGATGGAGCTGATGGCCGACACCATGGCCTCCATCCGCGTGCTGATGACCGACCCCGCCGACGAGGCGAACTACTACACTTTTTCCTGCAAGGTGAAATGCCCCAAAATGCAGGACCGTCTGTGGGTGAGCAGCGTGCCGGTCTCGTTTGACGACCTCACGTTCAACGGGCTGCAGTTCAATTACGAGGTTTCCCGATACGGCTACTCGTGGCTGATGGCCGGCATGTTGAGCGAGGAGGATCAGCAAAACTTCAAGCGGGTGACCTTCCGTCCCGGCGACACCGTTTATGTGAAGCATTCCCAAGTGGATTACCATACCTACAAATATTTGGCTTCCGCAGGTTCAGAGGCCGCCATGGGCAGCAACCCTTTCGTGGCATCGACGACCCCTGTCACCAATTTCGACAGCGACGAGGTGCTGGGCCATTGGAGCGGGTACGCCTCGAAGGTGGATACGCTGGTGTGGTGGTATGAGAATTATTGGGAAGAGTTCGGAGAATAGTCATAGTAAAAGTCAAAGTTTTTATGGTTTTTGTTAAGATTTACCGTTTTTTTACGAAGCATAAGTTCCTTTTGTATGCACTTATGGTGGTGAGCAGTGTCGTCTTTGCTGTATTTGCGGCGAAAGCGCATTTCGAGGAGGATTTGATGAAGCTGTTGCCGAAGTCTGACGAATCGGAGAGCGGTTTGGTGTTCGGCAATGTGAAGGTCAAGGACAAACTCTTCATGCAGATGACGGGTGCGGAGCCCGAGGTGCTGGTCGGCTACGTGGACGAGCTGATGGACTCCATCCTCGCCAACGACGAGGGCATCGCCAACACGCTCTACAAGCTGGAGACCGACCTGGCCCTCAATGCGCTCGACTACGCGATGATGCATGTGCCCTCGTTTGTGGACACCGCCATGTATGTCCGTTTCGACTCGGCCATTGCGCACGCCGACGAGACGATGGCCCGCAATTACGAGCTGATCGCGAACGACGAGACCGGTATGGCCACCGAGATGGTCTCCACCGACCCGTTAGGACTACGCGAGTGCCTGATGCCCGACCTCTCCGGCGGCTTGGGCTTCACCCTCATCGACGGTCACCTCTTCTGCGCCGACAGCACGGTGGCGTTGATCTTCATCTCTCCTGATTTCCAGACTTTTAATTCCCAGGCAAGCCATAAACTCGTCAGCCATCTCAACCATTGTGTCGAACAGTTCCATGAGGCTCATCCCGACGTGGAGGTGCTGATGCACGGCGGAGCGGTGGAGTCGGTGGGCAATGCCAGCACCATGAAACGCGACATCGCGATCACCATCGGTGTCTCTTTGGTGCTGATTCTCCTCTATTTGTGCCTCAGTTTCAAGAGCTACAACATTATATGGCAGAATGTTTTGCCGATCGTTTACGGTACCATTTTCGCGCTGGCCTGCATGTATTGGATCAAGGGCGGCATGTCGCTGATGGCGTTGGGCGTGGGCTCCGTGATTTTGGGCGTTGCGCTCAGTTATTGCTTGCATGTGATTGTACATCAACGGTTTGTGGGCGATGTGGAACAGATGTTGGCAGACGAGGCCATCCCCGTTTGTCTCGGCTGTCTCACCACCATCGGCGCTTTCCTCGGTCTGATGTTCACCCAAAGCGAGTTGCTGAAGGATTTCGGCTTGTTCGCCACCTTCGCGCTCATCGGAAGCACCTTTTTCGCATTGGTCTTTCTTCCTCATTTCCTGAATGTCAAGGATGCCAAGCACAGCAAGAAGGCGTTCAAGTTGATTGATAAGATCAATAATTATCCATATGATCGCAATCCGTTCATTATCATAGCTTTGTGTGTTTTTATTGTGATTGGAATTATCTTTTCCGGCAAGGTCCAGTTCGACAACGATCTGAAGCATATCGGCTACGAGAGCGACGAATTGCACAAGTCGCAGAAGCTGTATGCCGAGAAAAACGACCACGGTGGTGTACAGAAATATTACGCCGTCACTGCCGATGATTTGGACCAGGCATTGGACGCCAACAAGGCGCTTTCCGCCACGATGGACTCGTTGCGGGAGGCGGGCGACCTGTTCACCTACACGCCGGTGGTGTCGATACTGTTCCAGTCGCAGGCGGAACAGGAGCGCCGCAATGCCGCCTGGAAGCGCTATTGGACCCCCGAAAAGGTGGCCGAAGCGATGGCGGCCGTGAAGGCGGCTGCGTTGAAAAACGGGCTTTCCCCCGACATTTTCGTGCCGTTCCAGGCGATGGTGGAGGCGGATTACGAGCCCGGCAACCTCTACGAAGCCGAGGTGGTGCCCGAAGGTCTGCTCTGCAACTTCATTGAGGAGACGGACGGCAAGTTCCTGATTCTCAATGCAGCGCAGATGTCCCAAGAGAAAGAGGCCGGGGTCAGCGACATCATTGCCGCCATGCCCCATGCCGTGGTGGTGGATCCGTTGTACTACACCGGC
>JAEEIG010000172.1 GCA_016281255.1 Bacteroidales bacterium | reverse complement strand
CTCCACGATGTGCCAAAGTTTCCCGAAATACTCTTCCACTGTCATAAGCTCCTTGTTGCCGAACTTTTCATCGGCTTCCGCTTTCAACCGGGCATAGCAGGCGTCAAACCCTTCTGGCTTGTCGCCCAAGGATTCAGATGACAGATTGGGAATGATAACATCGTTACTGTTGGCAGCCGTTGGACCGTAAGTGGCAACGGGCTCTTCCGCTTTGGGTAGAGGCTTTTCTTTGAATTTGTACTTTTTTGTCTTCATTTCGAATATTAAAATTTAGAGCGCAAAAATACAAAAATTACGGAAATGACAGAGGCAGGCCACTGTTTTGAGGCGAAGAGAATTCCGTGCCGACCCGCGCGATACGTGGAGAAAAAAATATCAACACCCTGCAACCTTTTGGAATTTCTGCGTCATATCAATAAAATTATTGTAGTTTTGCAGTGGTGTTTCCTGTCGGGATGTTTAACGGACTTCGCATCCGGAGGGAACAACGCGGAGAATCAATCATCAGAAGTCCCAAAAGTTGAAGAAATGAAACGCTTTTTGTCGGTTTTGCTGGCGCTCTCACTCTTGATGGGGGTAACCTCTTTCTCTGTCCGGGCGCAGAATTACAGAGACCTTCCTCCACGGCTGTTGGTGTGGCAGGATACCCTTTTCGGACTCATCGATGGCTCGGGAAAAAGCGTGTTGCCCTGTGAGTACGAGAGACTTTTGACCTACGACGACGAAGCCAATACGGAAGGTTATATCATAGCTAAACGGGATGGACTTTGGGACATATTAGACTGGAATGGGCAACCGATTCACCCTTACCGCTATGATGCGAGACCAACACCGATTTACAACAGTGGAGGGCTTTTCGTGATTTGCGAAGATGATAAGCCTGGCGGGGTCGTCAACAGCAAAGGCGACACGGTGGTGCCCTTCCGCTATCTTAATCTTTCGAAGTTTGCAACTTTCAACTCCAGTAAAACCGGCGCTTCACCGCTGCTCAGTTACTCAGTGGAGAAGACTTCCAATGGTGACGAAACATCATCCAATCGCACGAAACGGAAGCAGATGCTGAGAGGTTTGTTGGACTTGAACGGCCGCGAGGTGCTGGCTCCGGTCTATAAGAGCCTGTTTTGTGGTGATAATGTTATCATAGTTACGGACACGAATGATTACGAAGGGTTGATGGATTTTAAAGGGGAGTGGATTCGCCCGATAAGTCCTTTGTACACATACGACAACTATTATTATGACTTTTATGTGTCAATCACTGAAAGAAGAACCCGTCTTCAAGGCCTGATATCGGATGACGGCAAGATTGTTTTGCCCATCGAATATCAAGAGGTATGGTCCTTGTATCCTATAGAAGGATTGATTAAAGCGAAGGATCGCTCTGGTCTTTGGGGGATAATGGACGCGCATTTCCAGCTTCTCATCCCTCATCGCTATACAGAGTTGAACGCACTTGGCGAGATGGGCGATTCCTATTATTTTTATGGTGTTTTGCGTGATGGCCAAGTGGAAATCATAGATACTGCGGGACATATTGTATCTATAGACACGACCATCCGTTTCGACAACGACAATATCCCTTATTCATTTCCGTTGCTTCATGTCAATAACATATGGCGGCTGATGGATCCTACGGGAAAGTTGCTTCCGCAGCATTATAGCGATGCATCTAATTATTGGTCTTCCACACTGATGAGTGTTGCCACGGATTCGCTGCACCACGGCATTGTCGACCTTTGGGGAAATGTGGTGGTTCCGTTGCGCTACGTGGAGGCTGATGCCGACGGCGACGATATCATCTTTGCCCGCTGTCCGTCCGGCAAGGTGGAGGTCTTTAACGGCAAGGGTCGGAAGCTGCTCTCCTGCTGGGGTGCACAGCGAGAGGGGAATGTGTTGTTTGTCGCAAACAAGAAGGGGATATGGGCCATCGCTGACAGTCGGACGGGCAAGCGCCTGAGCCGATACTACTACATGTGGGAGAGAGTCTGCTCCTCGTCAGCTGAGACCTATTGGGCAGTTTACGATACGAATAACAGGATAGGCTATGTCAATGCGCGCGGCCGCGAAATCTTTCCGTGCAGTCTTGACGAGGAACGTGCTACCGCTGTATCGTCGGAGCAGCTCTACGGCTATATCTACCACGAATGTTCTTGCGGGGATCTCATCTACTATTTTATCATGCCGAACAGGAGGTATAATAAACCAAAGGGTGGCTGCTAATTCCCACGTATATCAGTCCTCTTTGAACTTGAAACCTGAAACCTGAAGCCTGAAACCTGAAACTCAGTGTAGAGTTAGTGTAGAGTTAGTGTAGAGTTAGTGTAGAGTTACCCTAGATTTACCCCAGTCTATACGTGAACCGGTCGAACTTCCCGAACCCTAACTTTGAGAGCCGTTCCACACTCCGCTCTCTGTCTGTCTCGTTGTTGAATTCCGGGATCAGCGGCACGCGGAGGAAGACGTGCTGGCGGTCGTAATTCGCGGCGAGCCAGGCCAGGTTCTCCCACACCTGGGCGTTCGATTTTCCTGTATAGGCTTTGTAAATCTCGTCGTTGGCGTCATTGATGTCGATGATGAAGTCGTTGACGATCGGTGCGACCGTCTGCAGGGATTTCAGCGGCACGTTGAGCGAGGTCTCGAGGGTGATTTTCCAGCGTCCAGCGCAGAGGGCGTGGAACTGGCGGATGAACTCGGGGCGCAACAACGGTTCCCCGCCGCCGAAACAGACCCCGCCGCCCGTGGCCACGAAGTAGAGGTCGTCAATCCGCAATTGCTGGTAGAGGCTTTGCGGCGTGAACTCATGCACGCGGGCATTTGT
>JAEEIG010000171.1 GCA_016281255.1 Bacteroidales bacterium | reverse complement strand
GTTCAAATCGATGATGAACGACGGTTACGGCTTCGGCGGCATGATCTCCATCGACATGGGCACGGCAGAGAGAGCCAGCGCCATCATGGAGAAGATGCAGGAACTCGGCGTGGGCTACCTCGCCGTCAGCCTCGGCTACTTCAAGACGCTCTTCAGCAACTCCGGCAAATCCACCTCTTCCGAGGTTCCCGAAGACATCCAACACGAGATGGGCATGAGCGAAGGCCTCATCCGCTTCTCCATGGGCTTGTACAACGATCCGGAACGCACCTTCCAACTGATCAAGCAAGCCATCGACGCTACGAAATAGAGCCGATGATTCGATGACGCGATGATTCGAGGATTTAAGGTGTCGTTAGTTATCGTCAGCATTATAATAGCAAAGACGGGCATGAAATAATTTCATGCCCGTCTTTTTTTTCATCCTATCATCCTATCATCCCATCATCCCATCATCCCATCATCGTATCCTCCCATCATCGCATTTTTCATCGCATCATCGTATCATCGCATGATTTTTTTTGTACCTTTGCATTTTCTTTTAAATGTCATAAAACCGACCCTAATGAATAAGAAAACCTTACAACGTATCCGGCGGGTACTCGCAACCCTCTTCTTCCTCGGCATCACGCTGATGTTCCTCGACTTCACGGGGACGCTGCACAAATTCCTGTCGTGGATGGCACAGATACAGTTCCTGCCCGCGGTGCTGGCCCTCAACTTCCTTGTGGTCATCGTTTTGCTGCTGCTCACGCTGCTGTTCGGACGCATGTACTGTTCCGTCATCTGTCCGTTGGGCGTTTTCCAAGACGGCGTGGCGCACATCCACAACAGGTTCAAGAAGGGTCGCCACACCTTCTCCAAAGCACACAACGTCCTGAGATACATTGTCTTAGGTGTTTTCATAGTGCTATTAGTCGCCGGCGTCAACTCCTTGGCGATGCTGCTGGCCCCCTACTCTGCCTACGGACGTATGGTGCAGAGCCTTTTCGGGCCCGTCTATCAGTGGTGCAACAACGGTCTGGCAGCCCTCAGCGAGCATTTCAACAGCTACGCCTTCTACAGTAAAGAGGTGTGGCTCAGAAGTTTACCGACGCTCATCATCGCAGCCGTCACCTTCGTGGTCATCGTCATCCTGGCATGGCGCAACGGCCGCACCTATTGCAACAACATCTGTCCGGTGGGCACTTTCCTGAGTATCTTCAGCCGTTTCTCCCGCCTCAAGATGCACATCACCCCCGAGAAATGCGTCCATTGCGGTCTCTGCACGAAAAACTGCAAGGCCTCCTGCATCGACGGCGAGAATGGTTTCGTGGATTATTCGCGTTGTGTGGTTTGTGGCAATTGCATGGCCAATTGTCCCAAGGACGCCATCGAATACAAATACATTCCGCACAAATCCGCCAATGCCGTACCCGGAGGAACCGTCGATACGGGCAAACGCGCCTTCCTGATCGGTTCTGCCGTGGCATTGGGCACGGCGGCCTTCGCGCAGGAGAAGAAGAAGGTGGATGGCGGTTTGGCATTCATCGAAGACAAGGTGGCCCCCGAGCGGAAGACCCCCGTTCTGCCGGCCGGTGCTGGCACGCTCAGCCAATTCCGCACCCGCTGCACAGGATGCCAGCTCTGTGTATCCCAATGCCCAAACGACGTGCTGCGCCCCTCCACCGACTTGATGCACCTGATGCAGCCGGTGATGTCGTTCGAGCGCGGCTACTGCCGTCCCGAGTGCACCGCCTGCAGCGACGTATGCCCCACCGACGCCATCACCGAGATCCTCAAGGAGGAGAAGAGCTCCATCAAAAAGGGCACGGCCGTTTGGGTTTCGAAGAACTGCATCGCGATGCGCGACGGCATCCCGTGCGGCAACTGCGCCCGCCACTGTCCGGCCGAAGCCATTGACATGGTGCCGCTCTCCAACGGCAAGACCATCCCCGCCGTCAACGAAAGCAAGTGCATCGGCTGCGGCGCCTGCGAGTACGTCTGCCCCGCCCGCCCGCTCCCCGCAATCTACGTGGAAGGCGTGGAACAACAACGAACCATCTGACCAGTTATCAGTTACGAACAACCCCAATAATGTTATACATCATTCCTTAAGCAGCCTCGGAGAGGCAAAACGCGCGAAGCGCAAATAACCCCACACAAGCGAAGCGTAGTGTGGGGGCAAAGAAGACCACACAAGCGAAGCACAGTGTGGGGCAAAGAAAACCACACAAGCGAAGCGCAGTGTGGGGCTGGAACAAGAAAGAAAAAGAAAAACATGAAAGATATAACAAGACGAGATTTCCTCAAAATATTAGGCGCGGGCACCGCAGTGTCCGCCACAACAATGGTAGGCTGCCAGAACGGCGGCGACCTAAACCCGAAAGGCACCCTGCAACCCCGGAAGGGGCAGATGACCTACCGAACGAACCCCAGCACCGGCGACAAAGTGTCGCTATTGGGCTTCGGCATGATGCGCTTGCCGGTCATCGAAGAGCAGGCTCCGAAAGGCGCTTCCGGTCGCGAGGCCAAATCCGCCCCCATCGACCAGGAGATGGTCAACAAGATGGTGGACAAAGCCATCGAATACGGCGTCAACTACTTCGACACCTCCCCTGTCTATTGTCAGGGACGCAGCGAGAAGGCCACCGGCATCGCCCTGTCGCGCCACAAACGCGACAGCTACTACCTCGCCACCAAGATGTCGAACTTTGCACCCGCCACCTGGCCGCGCCAAGAGTCCATCGCGATGTTCAACAACTCCCTCAAGGAGCTGCAGACCGACTACATCGACTACCTGCTGCTCCACAGCGTGGGCGGCGGCAAGGACGCCATGGAGATGCTTCGCCAGCGTTACTATGACAACGGCATCCTCGATTTCCTGCTTGAACAGCGCGAAAAGGGCGTCATCCGCAACCTTGGCTTCTCCTACCACGGCGATGTGAAGGTGTTCGACTACCTGCTGTCGCGCCACGAGGAGTACAAGTGGGACTTCGTGCAGATTGAGATGAACTACCTCGACTGGCACTTCGCCCACGAAATCGAAGAGGCGAACACAAAAGCCGAATATCTCTATAACGAATTGGCCAAGCGGAACATACCTGCCGTCATCATGGAACCGTTGTTGGGCGGCCGCCTCGCCAACGTGCCCGACCAAATCGTACGGGAGATGAAAGAGCGCGAACCCGAGCGCAGCGTGGCATCGTGGGCATTCCGCTTCTGCGGCACCTTCCCCGACGTGCTCACCTCCCTGAGCGGCATGACCTACATGGACCACCTCGACGACAACCTCGCCACCCACTGTCCGCTGAAGCCGCTGACGCAAGAGGAGCTCAACTTCCTGGAAGATATCGCCAAGAAGATCTACGACCTGAAAAACATCCCTTGCACCGCCTGCCAGTACTGCATGCCCTGTCCTTACGGTTTGGACATTCCCGGCATCTTCTCGCACTACAACAAGTGCATCAAGGAGGGCAACATGGCCAAATCGCAAGACGAGAGCGACTACAAGAAAATGCGCAAGGCCTTCCTCGTGGGCTACGACCGCAGCGTGCCTAAACTGCGTCAAGCCGACCACTGCATCCACTGCGGCGAATGCGTCCACCACTGCCCGCAACGCATCCGCATCCCGGAGATGATGGACATGGTGAACGACTATGTGGAGAAGTTGAAGCAGGGAACGTTATAAAAATGGGGAGCCGGAGCGGCTCCCCATTAATTTTTAACTACTGGTTTTTTATCACCTTTCGTGCTGCAATCGTATTTCCATCAACGACAGGCTTGACAAAATAGACACCATTGGCCAATCCTGACAGGTCTATTTGCGCCGTTTGCATGGGCGAATAATTATTCGCCCCTACACCGTCCACCACACGAATTAATTTTCCATACGCGTCATATACGCGGAATTCCGTAATGGTTGAATTCTGATTGGTGATCTGAACGTTGACAACACCTGTTGTCGGGTTCGGATAGACCTTGAAATCAAACGTATCGTGGTTATCGATGCCGACGGTAATTGTCATTTCTGGCTTCTATATTGCCGATAAAACCTACATTATTTTGCAGTTCATTTACGTATATCCCTGAAATGGTGTGTGACATGCCGTTGAAAAACGTGCTCAGCCGTTGGCACCGTGCCGGCAACGTGGAATGTCTGTCGCCTGCCGGCCTGCCCGCCGGCGAGAAGCGCTACCGCAAGCTGAAAGGCTGATGCCGTCAGAAGCCAGTTTTACTGTATGTTTAGGGTTTACCCCACACTGCGTTTCGCCTGTGTGGGGTAAATTGTATTTCGTGCGTTTTGCCTCATCGAGGCTGCTTAAGGGAAAATTTTTGTATCTTTGCAGCGGAAATAAAGAAGACTATAAAATGACAACAACGCAATTGAATGCGGAAGTGCTCCGCAATATGAGTATTATAGCTGAAGATGAAAATCTTCTGAGACGAGCTGCCAAGTATTTGCGGAAACTCGTTGCCGAAAAAGAGGCTGATTCCGCTGAACTTACAGAAGAGGAATTTTTCGCACGGGTAGAACGCGCAAGAGAGCAGTCTGGAAAACAATTTGACAGCATTGAGCATCTTGACCAATACATCCGCAGCTTATGAGTCATTACACGGTAGAAATCAAAGAGCAGGCGCAGCAAGACCTCAAAATGTTGAGCAAACATGAACCGAAGGCTTACCAAAAAGCACTTACTCTCATTGCGGAGCTTTACGACCACCCCAAAACAGGCACTGGCAAGCCAGAACAACTCAAAGGATTTGGAGGTACCATTTGGAGCCGCCATATCACAAAGAAGCATCGTCTCATTTACGAGGTCATTGAGATGACGGTGCACGTGGATGTCTTGACCGCATACGGACATTACGGAGATAAGTAATTTTCACATCGCGGCGCATTTTCCTCTCTGCGTCTATCAATCCCCCCCTATTCAATTTCGCGACAGGTACCCTTTTGCGAATGCGACATCGCGCAGGAACTTTTTGGTCTGCTTGCCGAACGTCACAAAGAGGTACTTTTCGTCCAACGCCTCCACAACACCTTCGCCGAAGGTTTTGTGCAGCAGCTTGTCGCCGACTGACAACGGAGACTCCTCGTTATT
Organism: Bacteroidales bacterium; assembly: GCA_016281255.1. Classification (GTDB taxonomy): domain Bacteria; phylum Bacteroidota; class Bacteroidia; order Bacteroidales; family WCHB1-69; genus F23-D06. The sequence continues at coordinate 11,392 of JAEEIG010000171.1, read as the reverse complement.
GTCCAAAGCCACTGGTTCCTCTACTGGAACAACAACCGCCTTACCTTCTGAATTGGCAGGCTCGTTGCGCAAGCCTGTCGTATGTTGGATGGGCAGGTCGGCGATATCGACCGCCGTGTCCCATAAGCCGATTACCGTGCCCTTGTGTGTGTCTATTCCCGTGTAGGAAAGGCTGCTGTCCTCATAGCGTTTGAACTTATAGACCGCATCGTTCATCCGTTCGCTGTTGAAGACACCTAAACTGACCAACAATCCGAAATCCTTGAGGGTCAGCCCCGTTACCTTGCGGAAGAGTTCCGGTTCCACCTGCTCGATGACATCTTTCAGGCAGTATTCGCGGTTGTCGGTGAGGTACATAAAGACGGGTATGCGGGTGGCAAACTGTATGAGTTTCTTGCGGATTTCATCGCGTTTGCTGCGGAATTCCTTTTCGTCTTCGCTCAACTGCTTTTTCTCCTTGCTGCTCAGACTGTCGCCTCTCTTCTTGGCATTTTTTACACTTTCGCTTTTGTTGATGATGGTTTCGATGTCGGTGTTGAGCGAGCGGAATCCCTCAATGTTCATCAGTGCCCGCATGGCTTCGGGATTGCCCAAGAGCCGTTGCAGGGTGATGTTATCGACATTCACCAACAGTGCACTTTCCCAGCGGCGGGCCAGCAGGGTGGCTGTGGTGCCGCTCATAGCCATGTCGAGGATGCCGGCGGCGTCAATCTCTTTCATGCTGCTGCCGTCATAGGCTAAAATGGGCAGGAAACGAATGAACTCCTCCACCTTTTTCTCCGGGTTGTTCTCCAAAACGTTGAGCTGGCAGCTGTATTCCTGCACTAACCGCAAGGCTCGGTTGGGTGCGAAGTCGAAGAGGTAGCAGCGCGGCTTGAGCACCACTTCGTGTCCCTCCTCATCGGTCACTGTCCATGGACTTTGCACGCGGAAGGCGGTCTGGAAGTAGGTCTCCGGCGAGGTGGTGTTGCGCAGCATCAGCATGCCTGTCCACGGTCTGACGGTGACGCCAGTGGAGAGCTTGCCGCACGAAAGGGTGATGGTTTTGTTTTGCTGGGGATTGCCCATGGCGTTGAAGACGGGTTCCAGCGCCTTTGCCCCGATGCCTGCCTCGCTGCCAGCGGCCACAACGATGCGGTAGTCGTGGTAGAAGCGGTTGTGGGGCTTCTTGAGCAATGCTGCCATGGCCCGGCATGCCGCCACACCCGGCAGAAACCAGTATGTGTGCTGGAGATAGCTCACCAGCCGCATGTCGCTGTAGGGCATCGGTGGCTTCTCCACCCCTAACTTCAGGTCGCTGACGGTGTTCTCGCTGTAGGAACCCCGGATTAGGTCGAGCCATTTCTGCACATACTCTTCGTGGACAAAACCCGACGCATCGGCCCTGAAAAACTCATTGAGGTCGAACTCGTCGTATTCGCCTTGGTTGGCCACCTCGGTGATGCTGTCGGGCATGCGGTAGGTGAGCATCACCATCTGTGGCAGGGCGGCGTAGGGGTTGTATTCTCCGGGATGCTGTTGCGCGAACATCTCCTTGGCGCGCTGTTCGTCGCTGTAGGTCCAGTTGAAGATTTGTTCCTCGATGAATTCGCCGTTGGCGATGGCGCGGAAGGGGGTGCCGCTGAGGTAGAGGTAGGCGCCGGTGCGCAGCGGCATCAGCCCCTCGTCGTACAGTTCGCGGGCCTCGCGCTCCTTGCGGCTGCCGTCTTCCTCCATCAGGGCCTCGCTTTCAGCGGCGCTGGCCTGCGCGTTGTCGTCACTGCCGTAGTAGTCGCGGGCGCGCTTGCCCCAGGCCCCGAAGTGATACTCGTCGAGTACCACGCAGTCCCACTCCACGGTCTGAATCCACTCGTTGGTGGCTTTGATGCCGCCCGCCGCGTTGCGGCCCAGCACATCCTGGAACGAGGCGAAGCAGACGAAGGGTTTTCGCTCGTTGACGTAACCGAACTCGCGGTCCTCGCCCTTCTCGCAAAACTGCCACCCTTCGAAGTCCACGTGACTCATCAGGTCCTCGCGCCAGGCGGTCTTCACGGCGGGTTTGAAGGTGAGCACCAACACTTTGCGCCAGCCCATCTTCAGCGCTAACTGGTAGGTGGTGAAGGTCTTTCCGAAGCGCATCTTGGCGTTCCAGAGGAAGTGGGGAGTGAAGCCGTGGTTGTCGGGGTCGGCGGCAAAGGCGGTGAAGTAGCAGGCGGTCCTCTCCACGGCGCGGCGCTGCTCGTCGCGCATGGCGAAGGTCTGTGTGCGCTGCAGCATGGTGTCGCTGCCCAGTTGTGCCGACTGCACGGCCTGCTCCACGATGCGGAGGTCGCAGCGGAACCACTCGCCGCCCAGGTGCGACACATGCGCTTTCTTTAGCAGAGCGTGTACCGTATGGTCGTTGAAGGCGGTGCCGTCGTTGCGCATGGCGGACCACTGCCGCAGGATCTTGTAACGCAGTCCCGCCGTCCGGTTCTGCTCGCCGATGCGCTCCTCGGCGGTGCGGGTGGTGTAACCCACCTTGATGGCACCCTCATGCTCCGGCACGCCCACATGCTCGTAGGCGTACACGATCGGTTGCTGCTCACTTTTGCTCTGGAAAAATTCTTCTTTGGCCATTCGTCGGTTGTCTTTGTTGTTTTTGTTGTCTTTATTGTCGAAAGAATTCTGAATTGAACCCTCACTCCATCGGCCGTATCATCCCCTCGATAAACTCAATCTCCTTCGGCTCCAACCCGTACTTCTCGTACAACATCTCGTCCGTCCAAGGGTGGGAGAAGTCTTGAAGGGGGACAAATTGATAGACACCACGCGGTCCATTTTGTGTTTTCTTCTTAATTGAAACCAAAAATCTAAAAAATTTGGTTTTGATATAGCTAATAATGTTCTCACATTCATCTTTAGAAAAATGATGCTTGGCTGAAGAATATCCTATTACAAGAAATGTTTGTGAACAAACGCTATTGGGCTCTCCGTAAAAAGGTCTCCCTAATATAACATCGTCATTGCCACTACCTCCGGCAGCAGGAATGTAAACCTTATGTAATGCAAGAGTTTCTTTGTTCTTTGGCAATTGTGATTCGGAAATCCATCGAAAAGTTCGTTCTCGATTTAGATTCAAGTAATACTTGATATTGTATGTTGAATCTTTGGATTCTTTATAACCATGCCAATTTGATGTAAGTGATGAACTATCATCAAAATAATGTTTTGGACTTACCAAACCTGAAAAATTTGAGTCAGTGTTTAAATAGTATTGTTTCTCAACAAGTTCAATTTTGTCAAGCAAAGAGTAAACTTTTGGATTTCTTATGACTACTCCTGCGGATTTACAATCTAAATAATCATGACGATGAATAATGTTATCGCTATGAGCTTCATGAAAATAGTAGTCACATTTGCCCCTATAACTCTTATCCCATAAAAAGTAACCAACACCACCCTTTATTTCTACTCCTGGGAATACCGAGGAAGCATCCTCAAAGTCATGCATGATTCTGAAATGATTGTCATTCAACATCTTATTTACCCATTCTTCCGGAATGCCTTGTGCTGTTTTAGTCATCCACCTACTGGGTGTAATCATCACTAAATAACTCGGTGACACCTTTATTGCCTGATCAATAAACAGGTTATAGATGGATTTAGCATTAGAACTATTTCCCCCTTCTATACCAAATGTCATCTGGTACGGCGGGTTTCCTATGATTACGTCGAATTTCATGTTGAAAAGTTTTTTGGGATTGTCGGTGTGAATAAATTCGTAGGCATACTGTTCCGCTTGGTCGCCACGGTCGTAAACGCCCTGGCTTGCGCCGCAATAGATGCACTTGCCCGCCGTGCTCCATGTGTGCCGCAATGGCCGGTAGCGCAGGTTGCCGTCGGGCGTGGCGAAACGGCTTACACTGTATTGGCTGCTGGCATCCTTGCTGCAGTAGAGCGTCCGCCGGCTGAGGTGTGCCGACAGCTCGGTGGTGGCGATGCCGAAGACCTGCTTCTGCAGGATGTGGTCGATGCGCTCGTGCCGGTCGGGGATGAGCTTCTCCAGACCGCGGTCGAGCCGCTTCACGATTTCGCGCAGAAAAACCCCGCTCTTGGTGAAGGGGTCGAGGAAGGTGGTTGTCGGACTGGTGAACAGCTCCGGCGGCAGCAGGTCGAGCATGCGCACGGCCACGGCGGGAGGGGTCTTCACCTCGTCGTTGCTCAGGTTGGCCAAGCAGTTGAGCACATCGGGATTGTAGTCATGCCTCTCCATAAGCCGCTGCATTTAGGTTGAGGAAATAGACGGGCGGAAAGGTGGCGCAGGGCAGGTCGCTGAAGAGGTCCTGCTCCGCGCTGTCGCCTACCAAGTAGCTGAACTCATAGTCGCGACGGTTCATCAGGCCCTGCCCGATGAGGCTCCACTCGCTGACGACAATCCACTGTCCGTCGTCGGCTTTGTAGTCGAGGGCGTTCCCGCAAATGATGTTTTTCGAAAGGAGGTAGTGCACCGCCTCGATGCACTCCGGTTTGGCTGCCTCGCCGTAGAGGTTGCGATACTCGTTGATGAAATAGCCGAGCAGCCGTGCGCGGCAGGCCTCGGCGTTGTCGGCAAGCAGTTCGATGCCGTAGATGCTGCTGACGCTCTGCACGGCCGCCTGCTCGTATTGCAATTGCGTGTATTGCCGAGCCTCCGCCCGCTGTCGGCAAACGGCGAGCTTGCGGCGCAAGATCTCGATGAGGAAGTTACCGTCGCCACAAGCCGGTTCGAGAAAACGGCTGTCGAGACGCTCGGTCTCGGGCTTCACCAGGTCGAGCATGGCATTCACCTCCCGCGGGTTGGTGAACACCTCGCCGTGGTCAGCCACCCGCTGGCGCGATTTGATTTGACTCTCCATAGTCTGCGTGTTTTTGCGCATGCGCTTATCACGGCGGCGGGTAGCCCAGGGCACAAAAAGAGCGCGGAAGTTCCTTATCCACGCTCTGAGGCCCTAGGAAGCCCACTGTAAGCAATAAGTCACATCCGCGCCACAGCGCAGACGTTTGAACTGACTTATCCAGGCTTACAAGTTCTTTGAAATTTCCTAGGTTTCAGAGCAGTGCCGAATAAATAGCAAACGCTTGGTTATAAACTATCTGTTAATCTTTATGATCTGTCAAAAAATATTTGGTTATTACACATTTTTATATGGGGCAAAAATAGCATTTTTCAGAATACAATATGTGCAAAAGAGAAAAAAGTATCAGAGATTCATCAAAGAACACCAGGAACAGAGGAGAGGCAAAGCCGGCAAAAATGGAAACAGCTTGTTTTCGGCAATCAACAACAGTCCCTGATTATTCGACCCTACGTGTTAATGGAAGAAAAATGTACTTTTGCAGCCTCAAAAGATCATTATTATTCTCCTTATAAAAAGAGACAGAAAGGACTTGACACCAATGAAAAAAGCATTATTCGCATTGGCCATCTTTGCGATGGCGGCGCTGGGCGCGAAGGCCCAGGATTCCGTTTTCAGCTACACCTACCAGGGCAACACGCTGTACTACATCATCGACTCGGTGGGCGACGCCACTGTGGTGCCGCCATTGCATCCCATCGCCAGCAGCGATACCTCCGCCTGGACAGGATATACCAAGCCGACGGGTGCCGTCACAGTACCCGACTCGGTGCCCTGTGGCAGCACGATTCACGCCGTAACCGGCGTGGGCAACTACGCCTTCTACAAATGCAGTGGGCTTACCACTGTCACGCTGCCCGCATCGGTCACCTCTTTAGGGCGCTCCGCCTTCTATTCCTGTAGTGCCCTCCAGTCGGCACCCCTATCCGACGGTATGAGCCGCATTAGCTACACCTGCTTTGCAGGTTGCTATGCTTTACAATCGGTCGATATTCCTGCCAGCGTGAGTGTTGTCGACACGGGTGCCTTCTTACTATGCAAGGGTCTCCAGACGGTGACCTTCCACCAAGGGCTTGACACCATCGAGAACAGTGCTTTCCGTCTATGCACCTCGCTCGACAGTATCACCCTGCCCGAAGGCCTGCGCTATATCGGTTGGCGGTCCTTTTCGCAAGACTCCCTCCTGCGCCGCATCAACTTGCCCTTGTCGCTCAAGGTGGTTTTTGATGAGGCTTTTGAAAACAATCCGTTGCTCGATAGCGTCATCTTTCCCGAAGGTTTGAGCTACCTCGGCTCATATGTCTTGATGAATTGCTCCAGCCTCAGCCACGTGCAACTGCCCCAGAACTTGGAGGTGATACCAACAGGCCTGTTGCGGGGCACCGGTATCGAGACCTTTGTGGCGCCACCGCACGTGCATACCCTCTATAATATGGCCTTAGCCGCTTGTCCCAACTTGCACAAAGCCACCTTGCCTGCCAGCGTCACCGACCTCGGCTTTCAATTGTTCTCAGGCTCACCGCTCGACACCTTGGTAGTGGAGTGCGCCGTGCCTCCTACTACGCAAAATTCTTGGTTCGGAGCAACCTTCCAGGAATACACCGCCCATCTCATCGTCCCTTGCGGCTCCGCCAGTGCCTACAGTGCAGACTCCGTGTGGGGCAACTTTGTCAACATTGTGGAAGACTGCTGCGGCGACGTGTTCCCCTACACCTACCAGGGCAACACGCTGTACTACATCATCGACTCGGTGGGCAATGCCATTGTGGTGCCGCCGCTATCGTACTATGACACGTTGAACGACGCCACCTGGACCGGCTACACCAAGCCGTCGGGAGCCGTGGTGGTGCCCGACTCGGTGCCTTGTGGCGGCACGATGCACGCCGTCACCGAGGTGGGACACGACGCGTTCTATTACTGCGAGCTGGTAACCTCCATCACGCTGCCCTCCTCCATCACCGCCTTCGGCGAGTACTCCTTCGGCAGGTGCTACGGTCTGACCTCATTCACTGTCCCCGAGGGCGTCACCGAACTGCCCGAGCATTGCTTCTGGAAAGACACGCTGCTCACGTCGGTCACTCTCCCCTCGAACATCGAGGCTATTAGATATGGAGCCTTCTCCAAGTGCGGTAGCCTACAGCATGTCGTACTGCCCGAAGGACTCACTTTCCTTGATGAGTTTGCCTTCGCTGACTGCCACAACCTCGTAAGCGTCCAGTTCCCCTCCACGCTCGCCACCATCGGTGGATCCAGTTTCCAGAACGACACTTCGCTCATCTCGGTCACCATCCCTGTGGGAGTCGACACCATCCACCAGTGGGCCTTCTATGGCTGCAAGAGCCTGCCTTCGGTGACGCTGCCCGAAGGACTCTCCTTCCTTGGCGAGTTTGCCTTCTCTGACTGCCACAACCTCGTGAGTGTCCAGTTCCCCTCCACGCTCGCCACCATCGGTGGCGCCAGTTTCCAAAACGACACTTCGCTCATCTCGGTCACCATCCCCGTAGGAATCGACACCATCCACCAGTGGGCCTTCTATGGCTGCAAGAACCTGCCTTCGGTGACGCTGCCCGAAGGCCTTGTGGCCATCAACCGAAATGCTTTCAGCCACTGCAGCAACCTGCAGTCTGTCAATCTGCCTTCCACGCTGAGATCTCTTGGTATACATTGTTTCAGTTATGATTCGGCTCTCTCTTCGCCTATCGTCATCCCCTCGGGTGTGGACACCGTCCCGGAGCGTGCTTTCTGTGATTGCGTAAGCTTGCAGTCGGTGACGGTAAGCGAGGGTGTCAAGGTCATTGGTCCTATCGCTTTCGCCAGCTGTATCAGTCTGGCCAGCGTCAGCCTCCCTTCCTCGTTGCGTTCAATTGAAGAGTTTGCATTTTGGGGCGACACGTCGCTCACATCGATAGCCTTCCCCGACAGTCTCCGTTTCATCGGCATGGCCAGCTTCGACTACTGCGAGAATCTTGCGAACGTCAATCTGCCCGCATCGCTCGACAGCATCTCCGACTATGCTTTCGAGGGCTGCAACGCGTTCGACTCCATCATCTTCCCCGACCACCTGCAATACCTGGGCGAGGGTGCCGTATCTACTTGCCTGAACCTCACCTACTGTCACCTCCCTGAGCAACTGCGCGTCGTCAGCGCCTACCTGCTCTCGGGGACAGGTATTGAGCGTTTGGTCATTCCCGAAAATGTGACAAGGATGGGCGACGGTGTCTTTTCCGACTGCTATCAGCTCGACACGCTGGTGTTGAAATGCTCCGTGCCGCCCACCATGGGCAATGATATCTTTACAGACTACACCGCCACTCTCGTCGTTCCCTGCGGCTCCGCCGAGGCATACAGCCAGCATCCGGCATGGGGACTCTTCTCCGACATCATCGAAGACTGCGGCGTAGGCATCCCTGAGGAGAATTTTCCCGAAGTCAAGATTCGTGTCGAAAACAGCTGCATTGTAGTTGACGGTGCCGAAGGTGAGACCGTGAGCATTTTCGACATCAACGGCAGAAGCGTCCGCAACAGCAACCTGCCTTCCGGCGTCTATATCGTCATAGTCGGTAACCGTCCGGCAAGGAAAGTGGTGGTGATAGAGTGAATTTCAGAATGCCTAAGAATCAATTATTAGAATAACATCAATATGAAAAAATTAATATTCACATTGGCTATCTTTGCGATGGCGGCGCTGGGCGCGAAGGCCCAGGATTCTGTTTTCAGCTATGCCTATCAGGGGAATACGCTGTATTATATCATCGACTCGGTGGGCAACGCCATTGTGGTGCCGCCACTGTGGCCGGATTACGACGAGCCGAACGACGCCACGTGGACTGGCTACACCGAGCCGTCGGGAGCCGTGGTGGTGCCCGATTCGGTACCTTTCGGCGGCACGATGCATACCGTCACTGAGGTGGGGCACGACGCCTTCTACCACTGCGAGCTGGTAACCTCCATCACGCTGCCCACTTCTGTCACCGCCTTCGGCGAGTACGCCTTCGGCAAGTGCTTCAGCCTGACCTCATTCACTGTCCCAGAGGGTGCCACCGAATTGTCTAGCCGGTGTTTTTGGAACGACACGCTGCTCGCGTCGGTCACTCTCCCCTCGAGCCTTGAGCAAATCAACTACAAGGCTTTCTACAATTGCAAAAACCTCCAGTCCATATCCCTTCCTGATGGTTTGACAAGTATTGGCAACCAGGCTTTCTACGGATGTACGGGACTCCAGTCTTTGTCATTCCCTAATGGCCTGACAACTCTTGGCAATGCCGCCTTTTATGAATGCAGCAATCTTCTGTCTGTTGACATTCCTGGAAGCGTGAGCGTTATTGACGAGTGGTGTTTTAGCAAATGCAGCAATCTTGCCTCCGTCACCCTGCACGAGGGGACGGAAACCATCGGATATTGTGCCTTCAGAGAATGCACAAGCCTTACCACCATCAACTACCCCTCAACGCTGAAGGAAATAGGCGATTATTCATTCCAGTACGACAGTCTGCTCGCCATCCCCCTTATTTTCCCGGAAGGCCTCACCTATTTGGGACTTTTGGCATACGGAGATTGCCATAGCATTGTCACGGCGAGTCTGCCTGGATCGATAGGAGAAGTTCCTGGTCAATTGTTTTATGGCTGCAGATCCCTTTCGACTGTAACCCTCGGGGATGGTATTTGGTCTATCGGTGAGCAAGCCTTCAATCATTGCCCGAATATTGACACCCTCTTTGTGAAAAGTGCATATCCTCCCTCTGTGGGTCCTCTCTCCGACAGCACCTTCTTCACGTATAATTCCACCGTTGTCGTTCCCTGTGGTACCAGAAATCTATTTATCGCTGATCCAATTTGGAGTGAGTTCGCAGCAGTCATTGAAGACTGCGAAGTTGGCATCCCTGAAGTGAGCCTTTCCGAAATCACTATCCGTGTGGAGAACGACCGCATCATCGTCGAGGGTGCTGAAGGTGAGACCGTCAGCATTTTCGACATCAACGGCAGAAGTGTCCGTAACAGCGACTTGCCCAACGGCGTCTATTTCGTCAAGGTCGGCGACCGCCAGGCAAGGAAAGTGGTGGTGACACGATAATGTTTAAGAGGCAATGGCAAAAAAAATGGGGAACCGGTTCGGTTCCCCATTTTTAGTTAATGAATAACTGCTAATTGTCTTTTATGCAGCGTACCGAGTAGGCGTCGCACTTATCGTTATCGTGAAGGGTGGCGCCACTTTCGTTGTAGTTGATCTCAAAGGCTCTGGCCTTGAATACCGTGCTACCGGTGGTGCGGCTCCAGAAGGAGGCCATTTGGTTGAACCAGAACAGATCGCCGGAATTGCGGCCGCCCGCAGGCAGCGCGGAAAATCCTGTGGCATTGTTGTTCTCCGCAGCGAGATAGTAGGACGGCGTACAAACATCGTCGTAATAGCTTACCGTCAGCCAGCCCTCGGTGGAGGCCAGTGAGCGGGCGATTGCCCCTGACTGTCCTTCGCACTGGTAGGCAGGAATGTTGTTCAGGTAAGTGCGCATCAGGTTCCACTCACTGTCGAGCGGCAGATGCCAGCCCGTCGGACAGATGCCTTGCATCGGCGGCACTCCCTCGATGTGTCCGGGATTGTTCACCGCCGCCACCCAGTTGTAGAGGAGGCCATAGGCTTCCACATTGGCCTGGCTGTTGTTCGGATAGTAGTACTGCGGGATGACGTAGGACAAGGAGTCGGTGCTGCCTTTGGCGATGGAGTTGCCGTTAGGGAAGTGCTTGGTCTTCAGGCTCTCCTTCATCCAGCACTGGTTGCCGATCTTGACGGTGTTATAGACATTGCCATCGACATCGGTCACCGTGGGGATTCCCGGACACGGAAGCGCGTCGCCTGCAGGCGCAGGGGTTACCAGCTCTACCGCCACATCGAAACCAGCGGATTGGGAGAAGTCGTTGGAGTCGAAACGCAGCGTCACCGTGTTGCAGGAAGAGCGGCCCGGAGTGTTTGTGTCTTGATCCGTCACCTGGGGAATCAAGTTGGTTGTTGAAGTGCCTTCGTCAATGTCGAGGTTGTCTTGAGGCGCAATCAACCAGGTTTTCACCGTCATCCGCAAAGCTTTCGAGGCGTCGCTGGCTGTCACCACCAAACTACCGGAACAGTTTTTGTCGTAGCCATCGTACTGGCCGGCGTGGTCGTAGATATGGAACGAGGTCTTGTTTGCCGGCACAGTGTAACTCTCCGTACCGGTCTTCGGCACAATCAACTCACTCTTACTCAGGTGGAAAGCATGACCGTAGGCGGTGCCCGCGTTGTTGGTGGCGTAGGCCCGCACGTAGTAGGAGTTGCCCGTCAGGTTGTCAAGCACGCCGTAGATGTCACTCGTCATACTCTCCAAGGAGACATGCAGCGTGGAGGGGTCGGTGAGTTTGGGATCGGGAGAGGTGCTCCAACAGAAGCCCTTCCCGGTGATGGGCGTGCCGCCCTGGGAGTCGATGTGTCCGGTGCAACGGGCGGTGGTGGCGTGCGTGCGCACCACCTCCACCGTGCTCACCTCCGGCAGTTCATTGTCACCCGCACC
>JAEEIG010000170.1 GCA_016281255.1 Bacteroidales bacterium | reverse complement strand
AGAGACCTGCGCTGCTGTTTCTTTCGAGGAGGTGCTGAAAAACCGCAGGAGTGTGCGTCACTACGACTCCACCAAGACCATCAGCGAGGCTGAGGTGCGCGAGCTACTCATCGCCACGCAAGAGGCACCCTATTGGGCAAACCAACAACCCTCGAAATACTATGTGGCCATGAGCCCTGAAAAGGTGGCGGCCGTGCAGGAATTGGTAGGCGAGCGCAACAAGCAGAACATCGCCGGAGCCCCCGTATTGATCGTCTCCACCTACGAGAAGGGCAAGTCGGGCTTCTTCAACGGCAACCAGACCAACGAGGTGGGTGATGGCTGGGGCGCCTACGACAACGGTCTGAGCAATGCTTATTTCATCCTTGTGGCTCGAGCCAAGGGTTTCGACACTCTCATCATGGGCATGCGTGACTCCGAAAAGCTGCGGGAACTTTTCAATATCCCCGAAAACGAAGCCGTCATGGCAGTCATCTCCTTAGGTTACAGGGCCGGCGAGCCGAGACAGCCCACACACCGTCCATTGGAGGAGATTGCCCAGTTCTTCTAAGGCTCAGAATCTCAGTAATTTCCCCTTTTCGCAAGGGTCAACGCTGAAAAAGTTGTAACTGTCGGTGCGTACCACAATGAGGCCGCACCTGTGTGCGTAGTTGTCAGCATCGTTTTCATAGTTGATGGCGGCGATGGCCACCAATACCTCTTTGTCCGCATAAAGAGGGAATAATCTTTTAAACTTTTCCATCTGGTGCAGGAAACGGTCGATGTCGCCTTTCCCGCAACTTGCTTTGACCTCAATGGCGATTGCGGAGGTGTCATTGTGCAGGATCACGTCAACCTCCATGCCTTCGTTGGGGTTCTTGGACTTCCGGGACACGTTTTTGGCTTTGCTGTGCATGTCGTAGCCGGCTCTTTGGAACATTTCGGTGGCTGAAGAACTCATCAGCCCCTCAATAATGTTGCCAGTAGTGGTTGAAAACCGTGTGGCCAATTCTTTGATTTTCTTGTCGGTCTCCTTCATCTGGGCGAAAGTTTCCTTTTGCAGCCTTTCCGTTTCCTTTTGCAATCTGCCATTCTCCTGTTGTTGCATTCTATCCTCTACCTGCATCTTGCTGATTCTGTCCAACCGCTTGTCTATCTCTTTCATCCGTTCTCGATGTTCTGCCATGTCACGGCGGGAATCTTCCCTCCAACGAGTAAGGAATTGGTCATAATCGCGAAGTCTCTGGATTCTACTCTCCTGCGCTTCTGTTATGTCATTCATCTCTTTCCGGAAGTCATCCTTCTGCTGTCGCTGGTCCTCTTTCATCGCAGTGAATTCTTTGCGTTGCTCTTCGCGGAGCATTCGGGTTAATTGATTCGTCTCCTTGACCACCAGGTTGGTGTCTTGTGCGGTTTTAATCAAGGTGTCCCATTCCGGGACGGCTGTTTGTGTAATATTTTCCATACTTTCAAAGGTTAAAAATTGTACGGCAAATATACAATGAAAAAACAGCTTTGTCAAGGGTTTTGAAATTTTTTGTTTTGTCTTGAATAACAATGTGTTATAAAATTATTTTAACTAATTGATTTGAAATTAATTAAAATAATTTAATAAATTTCGCAGAAAATCGACAAACAGTAACGCGAACCAGTCACCAGATCGAAGTGGCGGGATTGGCGTTACTTCTCCCAGCAGTTCACGATGGCGTGAAGCCGGAGACCGACATTCGGATATTCGGTGCCGATAGGATCGTAATAGTTTAATGAAGAGCAGTCTCCTGTGGCGGAGACTGTGTCACGGATATAGGTTTTCTCCTGTGGGAGAATGGGGTCAGACTTGAGGTAGATGGGTTGTCCAGCCGCGTTCCACAGCACGGAATCTACCACTTCGTTCTCGAGATCGTAGGCGCAGGTACAATTTACATAGTTGGTGCAGCCCGCCGCAAAGAGGGCGAGAATGGTCACGACAAAGGCGGAGGCAATGATTTTTTTCATATTTAGGATGATTTTATCAAGCGGCAAAAATACGATTTTTAGTGAATAGTGAATAGTGAATAGTGAATAGTGAATGGAGTTATAGGGCTTGCGTACCAACTTGCCCAAACACCTGAGAGACGCGGTTTCGGCCACATCGCATCGGCTCCCGCCGCGCCGGCTCGCCCAAATAAAAACATGGATGCGAAAGCCCTGTCCTGAATCCTGAATCTTGAATCCTGAATCCTGAAACTAATTTTTTGTATTTTTGCCGCGGAAACCCAAGTGCAGTTTGAAATGGAGATCACCGGCATCATCACCACCCTTAACGAATCGAAAAACATCGAAGCCTGCATCCGCTCGTTGCAGCGCGTGTGCGACGAGGTCATCGTCACCGACTCCTGCAGCAAGGATGACACCGTGGCGTTAGCGGAAAAAGCCGGCGCGCGCGTCTTCGTGCACCCTTACATCGGCGACGGCCCGCAGAAGAACCTGCCATTGGAGCACGCCAAGAACGATTGGGTGCTCAGTCTCGATGCCGACGAGCGGCTCACTGACGAGCTCGTGGCGGCCATCCAACAGCTTGATTTGGAGCATACTCCATACGACGGTTTTGCTATCCGTCGGCGCAACTACATCGGAGACCGGTGGGTGAAGGCCTGCAACTGGTACCCCGACTGGCTCGTGCGGCTCTATCGCAAGGACAAGCTGCGCTTCCTCGACCGAAAGCAGCACGCGTTCGTGCCCGAGAAGAACACGCAACGGCTCAAGGCCGACATTATCCATTACCGTTACAAGAACTACGACAGTCTGTTTGCGAAGCCCGAGCGCAACTACAGTTCCCGCGGCGCGAAAATCCTCTATCTGCAAGGGAAAAAGGCCAACGCCTTCTCGCCATTCCTGCACGGACTGGCGGCGTTCGTCAGCAACTACTTCTTCCGGGGCGGCATTCTCGGCGGTCTCGACGGCTATGTGCTCTCCCGTGCTGTCGCCCACAACAGCTTTCTGAAATATGCGAAACTGTTGGAGTTCCAGCGGGATAAGTCCGTGAGGGAGGCGGAAGATTGGGAATCGGTCTGGTAATGGATGGTTGATAATGAGGGGAGTAGGGCATTATAGGGTCGATAGGTATGGAGTTTCTAAAACTTCTGACGATTGACGACCGACTTCTAACTAAAAAAATTGTATTTTCGCGGCCGCAATTGTGCGCAGTTACTTTTTCTTAGAAATTTGAAATTTTGAAATATGTTTGAAAGCTTATCAGATAGGTTAGAACGTTCGTTTAAGATACTGAAAGGCCAGGGCAAGATCACCGAGATCAACGTGGCCGAAACCACCAAAGAGATCCGCAAGGCGTTGATTGACGCCGACGTGAGCTATAATATCGCCAAGGAGTTTACCAACAGCGTGAAGGAGAAGGCCATCGGCATGAATGTCATCAACGCCGTGTCGCCCAACCAGTTGATGGTGAAGATCACCTACGACGAGTTGATCGCCCTCATGGGCAGCCAAGCGGTGGACATCAACATCAAGGGTTCTCCCGCCATCATCCTGATGGCCGGTCTGCAGGGCTCCGGTAAGACCACCCACAGTGCGAAACTCGCCAACCTCCTGAAAACCAAGCGCGGCAAAAAACCGTTGTTGGCGGCCTGCGACGTTTATCGTCCTGCTGCTATCGACCAGTTGCAGGTGCTCGGCCAGCAAATCGGCGTGGAGGTCTATTCCGAACCCGAGAACAAGAAACCGGTGGAGATCGCCAAGAACGCGGTGCGCCATGCCAAGGACTACGGCTATGACGTGGTCATTATCGATACCGCCGGCCGTCTGGCCGTCGATGAGGAGATGATGAACGAGATCGGCAACATCAAGGAGGCGGTCAACCCGCAGGAAATCCTCTTCGTGGTGGATGCCATGACCGGTCAGGATGCCGTGAATACCGCCAAAGCGTTCAACGACAAGCTCAACTTCGACGGTGTGATCCTCACCAAGTTGGATGGCGACACCCGTGGCGGTGCCGCGCTCACCATCCGCAAGGTCACCGAGAAGCCGATCAAGTTCGTCGGTATGGGCGAGAAGATGGAAGCTCTCGACGTGTTCCATCCCGACCGCATGGCGGAGCGTATTCTCGGCATGGGCGACATCCGTTCCTTCGTGGAGCGTGCGCAAGAGCAGTTCGACGACGAGGAGGCCGCCAAACTCTCCAAGAAGCTGGCGAAGAACCAGTTCGACTTCAACGATTTCAACCAGCAGATCCAGCAAATCAAAAAGATGGGCAACGTGAAGGATCTGATGGGCATGATTCCCGGTATGGGCAAACTCGTGCGCAATATGGACATCGACGACGACGTTTTCAAGAGTGTGGAGGTGATGATCCAGTCGATGACCCCCGAAGAGCGTGCCAATCCCGACATTATCAACGGCTCTCGCCGCAAACGCATCGCGCGCGGCTCCGGCCGTGACATCCAGGATGTGAACCGCCTCATCAAACAGTTCGACGACATCCGCAAGGTGATGAAGGCCGTGAACAACGGGTCCGGCAAAACCAAAGGCATGATTCGCGCGATGAAAGCTCGTGGAAGAAGATAACCGTTGCGTTTTGAAACATTTTTGTATCTTCGCGGCGCAAAAATAATTGGAACGATGAAAAATATTGTTTTACGGATTCTCTTAGGAGTGGCAGTCTGCATCTTTGCTGTGCAGCATGTTGATGCCCAGCGGTTTATCGGCTCGGTCGTCGCAGGCTGTAACTTCGCCCAGATAGAAGGCGATGACGTGCACGGTTTCTATAAAGTCGGCTTCAACGGCGGTTTGGGACTGACGCTCCCCGTCAACCCGAAGCAGACGTGGCAGGTCTCTGTTGAATTGCTCTATTCAATGAAGGGCGCCAAAAAAACTTGCCAGCCTGGTTATTTCCTTACCAGTAACTACGGCGAGTCGATGTTCCAGGATGTGGATTGGTCTGTGCCGATCGACTCCACCGTCAAATGCAACATCTCCCTCGACTATGTGCAGATTCCGGTGATGATGCGCTATGAGGAGCCCTATTCCGGATGCTCTTTCGCGTTGGGCTTCGCATGGAGCCGGCTCGTCCGCGCCAAGGAAATCTACAACGGCTACCTGCGCACCACCAATGTCAGGAGCGGCACATACAAGAAAAACGACTGGTCGATTATCGCCGATGTCAATATCCGTCTCTATAAGAACTTGAATCTCAATTTCCGCTATGAATACTCGCTCGTTCCCATCCGCGTTACGCAGTTCGAGTACCTGCGTAACGACGGCTCCTCCCTCATCGAAACCCACAAGTACTACAACCACATGATTTCCGCCCGGTTGGTTTACTTTATCAACGAAAAATTTTACTTGAACACCCGCGTCAACAAATACGGCCAGAGAATGGGCACGAAATGGTTGCGTGAAATCCCCGATTATAACAACTGATTATGAAAAAAACATTGATCCCCGTTCTCCTGGCAGCGGTCGCGGCCATCTTGTTCCATCAGTGCAAACCTTTGGATTTGACTGCCGATTACAAGGATATCACCGTCTCTTACGGCATAGTGAATATCCAAGACCAGATCCATTATTTCAAGGTCTATCACGGCTTTCTGACTGACGGGAATTCCCTTGAGGCCGCTGGCGAGTGGGATAATGTCTATTATCCTGTGGATTCCATCGAGGTGCGGCTGGAAGAGTATCGCAACGGACAGCTCACGCGCAGTGCGGTGCTCGACACCACCACTGCCGTGCTGAAGGATGAGGGCTATTTCCCCAGCCCCAAGCAGCTGCTTTATTATTCCCAATGGCAGCTCTTTGACGACTGTACCTATCGTCTGGTGATCCGCCGGAACAGCACGGGCGAGGAGGTGTATGCCGAAACCCTGATGGTGCATAACTTCACCATCACCCGTCCGAAAGTTTCATGGAACATGAACCTCAACCAGCCTTACAAAATCCAGTTTTATTCTGCGGAGAATGCCGCCATGTATGATGTCTTCCTCACTTTCTATTACATAGAGGTGAACAACAGCACCGGAGAGATCGAACACAAGCAGCTGACCCGCAAGCTTAATGGCGACTATATCCGGGCTTCATCCGGCAGCGATGTCGTCTATTCAGGGTTTACGCCCGAGTCGTTTTTCAATACTTTCGTCCAGCGTATCGAGACCAATCCCGCCGTGACGCGCTATATCGATGCCGTGGACAACCAGCCTTATTACTGCATGCGCCTGACGGTTTGGGCTGGTGATAAAAACTATTTGACTTACAGAGAGGTGGCCACGCCGAACAGCAGCATAGTGCAAAACAACCAGGAATACACCAACTTTGTCTCCGAGAACGAGTCGGCCTACGGCTTGATGGCTTCGAGAAACTATTCCTACGTCGATTTGATGATGGATTACACCTTCGGGCACAACGAGGACACGTTGGTGAAGAGCGCGCGCACCCGTCGCCTGAATTTTGACTATTATCGCAATTCACCCGAATTCGTTGAAGTGGATCAATGATCTGGACGATGGTCATACGGCTCTTGATGGCCACGGCTCTGGGCGCTCTGATCGGCGTTGAACGCGAATATCACGCGAAAGAGGCGGGCGTGCGTACCCATCTGTTGGTGGCGGTGGGCTCGTGCCTCTTCATGATTCTTTCCGCTTACGGCTTCGACGCTTTCTTGGATCAGGATCATGTCAGCTTCGACCCTTCGCGTATTGCCGCTCAGGTGGTTACGGGTATCGGTTTTCTCGGTGCGGGTACCATCATTCTGCAAAAACAGGTGGTGCGCGGACTGACTACCGCTGCAGGCGTGTGGGTTACGGCCGCCATCGGTCTGGCTTGCGGTATCGGGATGTATCTGATCGCAGCCGTCGCCACCGTGATTGTCATCGCCTCCCTCGGGCTGATCAACGTCTTCCTGCCTTACGTCTCCCAATGCGATCGCCGGATTACCTTTCTGGTGGAGGATTATATGGTGCTGACCGAGGTCATGGAAAACCTTCGCCGCGAGAAAATCACCGTCCTGAACTATGAAATGCACAAGGATGCAGAGGAAAACAACGGGAAAATGTTGGTCTCCCTGGAAGTCCGGATGCAACGTTATGATAATATCAAGTCGATAGCCTCTATCCTCCGCAACTTTCAAAAGGTGGAGCTGGTGCAGATCTCATAAATTTCCAGCCATTTTTGTCCGATGATGTCGGCAGAGCAAATCTCCAACGCCTGTTTCCGAATGGATGCCGGGTCGAATGGGTGTTTGTTGTCTAACATTTCGTTCAGTTTTTCAATGAGTTGCGTCTCGTCTTCGGGCGCGACGATGACCGCGTTGTCGGCATTGGCGATTTCAAGGATGCCGCCCACCGGGGTGGTGACCACGGGTGTGCCGGTGCAGAAGGACTCCAACAGCACGCATGGCTGGTTCTCATAGTTGGAGAAGAGCAGGAAGAAGTCCGACTGGTGCAGCAAACCGGCGATTTCAGCGGAGGTTTTCCGGCCGAGGAAATGCACGGCCTCGGACAATCCGTTGCCCTTGACAAAGGTTTCGGCCTCTTCGTTCCGGAAATCGTGGACGATGTTCAACTCGAAATCTGTGCGCCGCGTGGAAAGCGCCCTTACCGCCCGCAGAATCCCCATGATGTTTTTCGCGTTGTTGTCGATGGTGGAGACGTGCAGGATCTTCCGTTTCCCTTCGGAAACAGGGCCCGTCTTGAGGGAGAAGAGTTCCGTGTCAACCACATTGCCGACCACCGACTGCGGTTTCCCGACAGCGGCGGGAACAGTGGCGCAGATGTTGTCGAGAAGGTTCTGCGACACAGCGGTGATGTAGTCGGCGTGCCGGAAGGTGCGGCGCAGGATCAGACGCTCGGGGAGGGTGAGCTTCGGCCGGTTCATGGGCAGGTAGCCGGTCCAGTGCTCGCTGACAATCATCGGGACTCGGAATTTCCGGCTCAGCTTGGCCGCCATGATCCCCATGGGAATCGCCACGTGAAGGTGGATGAGGTCGGGATGCCCGTATGTCTTGATCAGCTGCTCGAAAGCGGTGATGTATGCGTGGAAAAGTCCCAATTTGTTGGCATGGATGACGTGCAAGGGGAAAAGCGTGGCGTTTTTGGGCAACACGGGAGTGAAATTCTCGCGTACATGATGCAGGATGACCGACTGGACCTTTTCGCCCAGCGATTCAATGTGGCGCGAGATGAAATTGCCGTTCAGCGGCTTTTCAGGAATGGGGAACCAAGAGGGTATATGTACAACCAGCATGTTTTCTTATTTGAACGGCAAAGATAGTTTTTTTTCTCATTGGAAGCATGTCTGTAATTTGTGTACCTTTGCCGCCGAATTTGCAAATATGTTCGGGAAGATTCTAAACACTTTTGGCACGAAAATCCTGGTGGCTCTCCTCAACCTGACGATTGCCATCGTCATTTCACAGGTGTTGGGCGACAGCGGCAAAGGCGTGCAGTCGCTGGTGCTGACGAACATCAGCTTCATCCTCATCTTCTCCGAAATCGTCTGCGGCGCCAGCCTGGTCTATCTCACCTCCCGCCACGAGTTTTCCAAACTGTGGGCACCATCGTTGCTGTGGTCGTTGCTCATGGGTGCGGTGATGGGCATGGCGATCAGTCTCTTCACCCCTGGCCTTGACCGAGGCTTGGCGATACATACCGCCATCCTTTCGTTTGTCTCCTCATTCGCCAACATCCATTTCCGTGTCTTGATCGGGAAAGAGGAGGTGAAGAAGGCGAATGTCAACACGTTGCTGCAGCCCGCCATGCTGCTGCTGACGCTGGTGGTCTATTACCTGATGTTGGGCAAGAGCGACATCTACGGATACATC
The DNA here is from genome assembly GCA_016281255.1 of Bacteroidales bacterium. Lineage (GTDB taxonomy): Bacteria > Bacteroidota > Bacteroidia > Bacteroidales > WCHB1-69 > F23-D06. Next base: position 45,165 of record JAEEIG010000170.1, on the reverse strand, counting down.
ATCGCGCTCTATGTCGCCTATCTGAGCTCCTCGGTGTTAGGCGTCTTTCAGCTGCGCGAGGAGTATAAAACGCTGCGCTGCTACCCACTTGGCGAGTACAAAGAGGCGTTGACGGATCTCTTCAAATACGGATTCCTGAACCAGACCGGCCATTTTGTGCAGTTTTTCAATCTGCGGTTGAGCTACTATCTGCTGAACGCCTATGTCGATACCGGACACGTGGGGGTCTATTCCAACGCGGTGTCTTTGGCCGAGTCAATCTGGATCATTTCCAACAGCATCGCGCTGGTGCAGTACGCCCGCATATCGAACAGCACCGACAAGACTTACAACCAGACGCTGACCCTGAACTTGGGGAAAATCTGCTTTGTGGTCTCTTTGGGTGCGGTGGTGGTGCTGGCATTGCTGCCTTCGTCGCTCTATCAGTTCATCTTCGGTCCGGAATTCGGGGAAATGTCGCGAATAATCCGCATTTTGTCTCCCGGAGTGCTCTGCTACAGCATCTTCCTGATTCTCGGGCACTATTATTCCGGTTCCGGCCGCTACTTCATGAACACTTTGGCCGCCCTGTGCGGCTTGGCGGCCACGCTGGCGGGAGGTTTCCTCCTGGTGCCGCGTTTCGCCACCAACGGCGCCGCCGTCACGGCATCGGTGGCCTACGCCCTCAACGCCGCTTTCCTGCTGGCCTGTTTCCTCCGGGAATCGCGTTTCCGGATCCGGGATCTGGTCTTGACGCCTTCTGAATTAAAGGAATATATTGCTGAGATCAAGAATCATTACCTGAAATAAATTGCGCAATGAATAATAAAATCGAAAAAGCTTGTCGTGCTTTGAAACTCATCTTCAAGCGTCCGTATCTGCTCAATTTGGTGCTGGAAAGCGAGGATGTCTATAAACAGAAAGTGTCGGAGAATTACGGGCTCGAGGACGGGTTGCCGCTGTTGCACTTGGAGACGCTCTTCCCCGGTTTTCAGGAAACGGTTTCTCCCTATGCCTACCTCTCGGGTGCCACCATGCCCATCGACATCGCTTTGCTGAAGTCGCTGGCCCGTCGGCAGAACGCCCGAAGTTACTTCGAAATCGGCACATGGCGCGGCGAGAGCGTCGCGAATGTGGCCGCTGTGGTGCCTGATTGCGTCACCCTGAACCTCTCCCGGGAAGAGATTGTCGCCCTCACCGGCGATGAAACCTACGCCGATGCCCATGCCCGTTTTTCCAAGTCTTTGCACAATGTGACCCATCTGCAGGGCAACTCTCAAACCTTCGACTTCACGCCCCATCTGCGTCGGTACGACATGGTCTTCATCGATGGCGACCATCATTCGGAGGCGGTGAAAAAGGACACGCAGACCGCTTTCAGGCTGTTACGTGACGAAAAGTCGGTGATTGTGTGGCACGACTACGGCTACGATCCCGAGACCATCCGCTGGAGCGTGCTGAATGCCATCTGGGAGGGCACGCCCGGGGCGAAACGCCAATATCTCTACCAAGTGGCCAACACCATGTGCGCCGTTTATATCCCCGAATCCTTCCAGACCGGAAAACTCACCCCGCACGCGACGCCGAAGCATTACTACGAGGTGAGTTTGCGCTCTGTCGATTTATAGTGCCGTTTTACCGTTTTACGAATGGCTTCGTGACCACCCCTTGGTGGGTGTGGAGACGTGCGAAATAGGTGCCGGCCGCCAAACCGGCCACGTTGATCCGGGTCTGTCGGGAATTGTTATTGTCTGCCACGACAACGGTGCGGATTAATTTCCCGTACACATCATAAACCTCTATTCCTGTGATGTCGAGCTCGTTCCCGTTCGCGCGGATTTCCACATAATCGCTGGCCGGATTCGGGAAGAGAAGGATGTGACCGTCCGGATGATTCTCAATGCCGTTGTCGCTCGCAATGGCCGAAAGAATCACCGACCATTCGCTGAGCCTCTCCTCGTCGCAGATCGCCTGCACCCGAATCTCATACACGGTGCCGTTGATTAACCCGACGATTTCGTGACATGGCGTCCCTGTCACGGTTACCGTGGTCCACTCCTCACCGCTGTTCTCTCTGCGATATTGCAGGTTCCATTGCGAAACGCCGGCATGATCGACCCAACAGACCGTGATGTTGGCCGCATCCCGTAATGCAATCTGTTGCTCCAGATTTGTCGGGACGGGACAGGTGTCCGGTGTGTCGTGGATGCTATCCCCCGACACCGAAATGTTGTCGAGGAAGATGGAGTTCCCGTCAAGACCTTCGCCAAGGAACATCACTTGGTATTCGTTGCCGGTGTTGGGCAAAGGAGTGCTGTAGGAGATGTAGGTGTTGGTCCCCATGTTGTCCGTGTGGGAGCGCAGATAGGTCCACGGGGCATCGGAAGAGGTGCGATAATAGACCCCTACGGAATCGTAAACGTTGTTGTAAGGACGTATGTATAAATCGTAATCCAAGGTGATGTTTTCGTAACCGGAGAAATCGAAAACAGGGGAAGTCAGGCGCGCGGAGTTTCCGGAATAATAGAGAAACACCGCACAACTGTTGCCGCCTGCGGCGTATTGGGGGTCGCTGACGACCATCCAGCCGTTGTCGCCGGTGACGGACTCCGTGGTCCAACATTCCATGCCGTACTCGAAATCCTCAAGATGGGGGAATGTCGCGATATCGCCACAGGCGGTGAAGAACCCTCCCGTATGCGACGCATCGCTGTTGTCATTGCCGGGACAATGAGCGACCACATACCAAATATAATGAGTCCCCGTGTTGAGCCCGGAGAGCGTGAACACACCGTTGGTCAGCGTGACGCCAGGGAGAAGATGAGGGGTGGCTTCGTTGACGCTTTGGTAATAGACGTCGAACGTGTCAGCATCGCTTTCCCAGGACAAATCCACGCTGGAGGAGGTGATGTCGCTGACGGTCAGATTCAGCGGCTCGGAACATTCGGGGATGGGCTTCACTTTGAAGTCGTCCAAGTGCCATTGGCTCATGACGGTGTCGTTGCAACGCAGGCGGAGGGCAATCCATCCCGTGAGATCCGGAACCGTGTCGAGGTCCATGACAAAGGGGATGTAAGGCGTGAGGGGGTCCAATTCCGCAAGATAGTCTTGAGGGTGCAGGGTGGAAATGACCTGGAAACCGGAAGTGTCGGAAAGGGAACTTAGCACGCCGACTTCCAGATTGTTGGAGGTGACAGTGGCGGCTTTCGCGCTGAAATAGAGCCTCAAAGTGTTGAGGTCTTGCGCGAATAGAGGCAACGCAATGAGATTCGTGGCATTGGCGCCGGCCATCAACAGGTTCTGGGAGTTCTCCTCATAATAATCATCAATGGCAGGATAAGTCTCCGTCGCATTCCATACGAAAGAGGAAAGCCGTATCCAGCAGTAAGGGACTTGGTGGGCTGTGCCGGGAGCGTCAAAGTTCTCTGTCCAGGGAGACAGGGACGAGACGGATACCGGGGCGCACAAGGTGCTGAACCCCGAAGGGATGGAGGCCAGGATGGTGTCGGCACAGTTCGCGGAGACATACCAGTCGTAGGAGCTCCCCGAATTGGCGGATATCACCATGAAGGTGTCCGTTGTGGTGCCGGAAAGGGTGTAATTGTCCGTGCCTTCTTCTTTGAAATAGACGGAGAATTGCGGGGCGTTTGAACTCCAGTGCAGCCGGGCGGATGAGACCGAGAGGTCGTCCGCATACAAATCATACGGGCGCTCGCAATCGGAGATGTATTCCAAGGTCACTTGGTCGATGAAGCCATAGCCGTTCACGTTTCCGTTGTCCAGTTGACGGAGAGCCAGATAACGGCCTTGTCCCGCATAGCCGGCGAAGGAAATCTCCACCGGGAAGTAGGTCCCGCCGGTCACCGAAAACGACTGTACGTTTGTGAATGTGGCGGTGTCATAGGGGTCGGTCATCACACCCGCCTGGAACTGGGAGGTGAATGGGGTGCCGTTTTCGTCGGTGCTGCTGCGGGCAAAGAAGGAGAGCTGCAAAGCGTTGACGGGCACACTGTCGTCCAGCGGAGGAAGAATGGCGTAACCCTCTGTGCTGTTGAAGTTCAGCATTTTGACCCCTTGGTGGGCATACAGGGCGTTGGAGTACACGTAGGGAGCCTCGGCGCTGGTGGTGGCGAATCGTTTCCAGCAGGCGGGCAGCGGGTGCGAGAGGGTGCCGGAGGGATTTTCATTCTCGAAATCCCAGGTCGTCGGGATGGATGACATGGTGATACCGGCACATTCGGTGGTGAAGGTGACCGGCAGAGAGGGCATGTCGGCGGCGCAATCGGCGGTGACGTAGGCCGTGTAGGTCGTGTTTGGGGTCAGACCGGCGAGTGCCGCGCTGAAGTTGGCGGTGGCGGGGACGGCTTGGTGAACCCACGCGGTGTCGCCTGCAACGGCGTAATGGACAGTGCTGGCTACCGGTACGTTGTCCTCCGAACTCCATGTGAGCGTGGCGGTGGTCGCCGTCACCCCCGTGATGGCCAGCCCCTCAGGTTCGTAACAGTCGGGGATGTACTCCACCGTCACGTCGTCGATATACCAAGCGTACCCCGAGGCGGTGTTCATCGGGTTGGCATAACGGAACACGATATGGTTGCCACTGCCGGGGAGTGTGGTGTTCTGGAAGGACACTTTGTAAAGTTGATAGTCGCTATTGCTTAACTGAGAGGCGGTTATGATGCTCACGGCCTCGAAAGCGGAGGTGTCGTTGAGATCCGGCATCACCCCGATCTCCATACTGCCGTAGGGGGTCATGTTGCCGCCGGGCTTCATCCAGAACCGGATTCGGAGTTGCTGGATGTTCTCCTCCATCGCGGGTAAGGCCAGCAAGTTGGGGTCGGACTGGTTCCCGCTGAAGCGGATGCAAATGCCGCCTTCATGCGCCGACGATCCTTCGATGGCGCAAGGATAGCTGTGGCTGTATTCCGTGTGTCCCGCCAGCCGTGTCCAGCAAAGGGGCAGCTCATATTCGGCCACGTTTTCGAAATCCATATAGTAAGGCAGGCTGTCGGCCTCGAAGGGCATGCAGTCGGTGGTGAAGGTCACGAGATTGCTCTGCTGGTCGGGGGCGCACGGCGCCGTCACGTAGGCTTCGTAAAGGGTGCTGTGTTGCAGATCGGTCAGCTGGTGGTGGGCGGAGTCGGTGATGGTGACGGTCTCGGTCATCCAAACGGGAGTGTTTTGCGGTTTGTAGTGGATGGTGAAGTGGACTTGCGTGCTGTCGCCGGGAACCCAGGAGAGGTCCGCGGTGGTGGCGGAAGTACTGTAGGCTTGTAAATCATACGGCTCCTCGCAAAGGGGGATGTATTCCAAAGTGACATTGTCCAGGTACCAAACGCTGCCGGATTGCCCGATGCAGCGGAAACAGACCAGCCGGTTGTTGCCCGAAAGGGTGGTGTTGAGGAAGGGCACAGTGTATTGGACGTAGTCTGTTGACGGCAGGTTGACCGCCTCTATCGTGCTCACAATCTCGAAGTTCGCGGTGTCGTTGATGTCCGGGAGCAGCCCGATTTCCATTCGGCCGTAAGAGGCGATGTTCTCGTAAGGCGTCGCTAGGAACCGCACCCGCAGCAGGTGGATGTCGGTGTTCACCGCCGGCATGGCCACCCAGTGACGTATGGAGTCCTCGGGGGTGAACCGGAGGATGGTGTCGCCAGTGTACCAGTCGTAACCGTAGAACGAGTTGGAGTGGGCCCCGGGGAAGTAGATCCCGGAGTTGTTGAATTCGCTGCCCTCTACGCGGATCCAGCAGTTCGGCAAATCGCCGAACGACGTGCACTCGGCGAAGGTGGTGGAGTAGGGGAGAATGTCGGCTTCGTAGGGCACGCACGAGGTGGTGAAGGCGGCCACCGGACTGTTGAACGTGTCGTTGCAGATGGCTGCGACATACCACTGGTAGGTGGTGCCGGGAACCAGCCCGTTGACTTGGAATGTGCTGTCGTAGGGGTTCAGCGTGGCGTTGGTCTGCTCGCTGTATTCCGTCTCCCCGAATGCGCGGATATAGACGATGTATTCGTTGGCGTCCGATTGCCAGGTCAAATCGGCCGATGAGGTGCTGATGTTCGTGGCCGCTAAATTCAACGGCGTCGTGCAGCCCGCCACCGCCATGTCAGGCCCGCTCACATTGTCGAGATAGACGTTGCCGCCGGCGAGCATCCCCGAGGCCGTGACTTTGTTGTGGAAGGCCACGTAGATGCCTTGACCCGCGTAGCCGCCAAGATTCACGGCAAAACGGTACCAGTTGTCCCCCATGGTGAAATCCGCGACCGTGAGATTCCTGACGGTGGTGAAGTCCGCCGGCGCGGTGCCTGTGGTGGAAACCTCCACAGTGGTGAAGTTGTCGATGTTGTAGTTGGGACTTTCGATGCCCATGTAAAAGACGATGGAGTCGCCGATCTGCGGGTATAACTTCGGCGTGATCAGGTAGTTGTCGTTCTGGCCGAAGCCCACCATGACGTAATTCGCCCCCTCCTGGGCGCCGGCACAGTACTCCAAGGTGTTGGTTTGGGACCACTGCGGAGTGCCTGAAACATGCAGGTTGGTCCACCCCTGAGGTGGGAAAATCCCCTCGAAAGATTCGGAAAGCGGGGAGAAATTCTGCGCGAATCCGCAGAATGCCCATAATATCAGTGTGATGATTGTCAAATGTTTTCTCATAGTACCTATGCTTTTCGTGAATAAATCCGTTGAAAAAATCAAGCTACAAAAATAATATTTTTTATTAAAAAAAGCCATGGTGAAATAATAATGATTCAGCCATGATCCATTTTCAATTATTTTGTATTTTTGCCTTTTCATAAAAATCCGAACAATATGTACAAACAGATACCCGCATCCGAACTGCCCCTTCGTTCCGACGGTGCCGTCTATCACCTCAATCTGCATCCGGAGGAACTGGCCGACAACGTCATCCTGGTGGGCGATCCCGGTCGTGTGCCGGTGATTTCCGCCATGTTGGACACGGTGGAGGTGCGAAAACAGAACCGCGAGATGATTACCCATACCGGAACTATTAACGGAAAACGTATCTCCGTGATTTCCACGGGAATGGGAACCGACAATGTCGATATTGTGCTTACCGAACTGGACGCATTGCTCAACGTCGATTTGACAACGCGAGTCGTCAAGGAGAACCACCGTTCCCTCAATCTCGTGCGCATTGGCACTTCCGGCGCCCTCAACCCCGATATCGAGTGCGGTACCTTTCTCGCGTCGGCTTTCGGGCTCGGCATTGACGGCATGTTGCGCTACTACGACACCTGCGACCTGGTCCGGGAAGACTTGGTGGAGGCCTTTGTCCGCCATACGGGCTGGGACAATGCGCTGCCGTACCCCTATTGCACCCCGTGCTCGCCGCTTCTGATGGAACGCATCGCCCACGACATGACGCGGGGGATCACCATCAGTGCGCCCGGCTTTTTCGGACCGCAAGGACGAAAAGTGCGTGCCAAACTGAAATATCCAGGACTCAATAGCCGTATTCAAACTTTCGAGTATCAGGGGAACTTTGTTACCAATATGGAGATGGAATGCTCGGCTGTCTATGGTCTGGGCGCCCTGCTGGGACACCATCCGCTGACCGTCTGCCTGATTATCGCCAACCGCGTGACAGGCGAGTTTTGCGATGATTACCACGACCGTATGGAGCAGTTGTGCCATACGGTGCTGGAACGGATATGACGATGATGGGATGATGGGATGATGCGATGATGTGCCACTTTGAGGGATTGGTGTTAGCCATCTCTAATAAAATAAGATAAAACGATGAAGAAATTGTTATTTGTCGCAATGGTTGTTATGATGGGGCTCTCCTCCGCGTTTGCTGAGGTGGAGTCGTTTACCATTTTGTACTTGATTCCTTTTGAATCAGGGAGTTATGAGACACCGAACATTAAAGAGTGCGAGGATGTGGAAGCGGTTCGCTCCTATCAGCTGATGGGCTTTTGGAACGGGGCGCAGATGGCATTGGACGAATATGACGCCCAGGGTGTCCCGCTGAATGTCATTGTGCGCGATATCACGAATGACGAATCCAAATTGCGCCGTTTGATGGAGGATCAGGGGTTGATGGGGGAGGTTGACCTTATTGTCGGCCCCTTTTTCGGCAAATTGTTCGCCATTGCGGCGCAATATGCCAAACAGTATGGGATCCCGATAGTGAATCCTTTTAGCCGCCGCCGGGATTTCATAGAGTCGAACGAGTATGTGTACAAACTGATCCCTTCGTTGGAGGCGCGTCCTGCCATGCTTGCTTTTCTGGCGCAACAAACCAATGCCTTCCCGATCATCATCTACGGTGATTCCACCCTCTCTGACAAGGAGATGAACGCCTACTGCGCCTATTTCCGCAAGAACAGCATCCCCTACATGATCACGCCCAACGCCTCCACGGTGGTGGACCGCCTTCAGAAGACGAAGCCTCGGTTTGTGGTCACCTTTTACGACAATCCCGCCCAAAACCTGATTATTTCCAGGACGTTGGTGATGAGCGATAAGACGGATAACCTCACCTTCGTGGTGCCCGAAACTTGGCTGGAGTCCAAAACCTACGATATAGAGTACTATTCGAAGCTTAATCTGCACTTTTTCTCGGATTATTACATTGATTTCGAAGGCGAAAAGGTCAAAACGTTCGTCTATGACTATATCCAACGCTTCGGAACTCCCCCCTCGTTGAAGAATTTCGCATTCCAGGGGTACGACATCACCCGCTTTTTCGTGGAATTCCTGCGCCATGGCAAGGATATCGATCTCGTGAAGACCGAGGCGATTGCCTGTCCGCTCTCCTTCGACAAATCCCCTGACGGCGGCTTCGAGAATGTGAATGTGCAGTTCCTGGAAGTAAAAGACAATGAGATAGTCCCAAGCCAATATTAACCGCTCCCATGCAGACTTTCTTTGTGGATGTGATTTTGCCGTTGCCCATCGAGGCGCGTTTCACCTACCGCGTGCCGCAGGTGCTGAATGGCAAATTGGCATTTGGCATGAGAGTCATCGTCCCCTTCGGCAACAACAAGCTTTATGCTGCCATTGTGGAGAAAGTGCATGAAAACGCGCCCAAACAGTTCACCGTCAAGTATGTGCTGGATGTCATCGACGACCGCCCCGTGGTCTCCGAGGCACAATACCGCCTCTGGCAGTGGATTGCCGACTACTACATGTGTACCATAGGCGAGGTGATGGCCGCCGCGCTGCCCTCCGCCTTGCGGCTCGCCAGCGAAACCAAGGTCAAAATCCATCCCGAATTCGACGGCGACGTCTCCGTGCTCACTCCCTACGAACTCAACGTTGTGGAGTTGCTGATCCATCGCGAGACCATGACCGTGGCCGATGTCGCGAAGAACCTGCAGGTGGCCAAGGTGATGCCCATCATCAAGTCGCTGGTGGACAAACGGGCGATTATCACCGATGAGGAGATTCGGAATCCTTATAAACCCAAGAAGGAGACGGTTGTAAAGTTGGCACCGCCCTATGATCAGGAAGCCGAGTTCATGGCGCTGCTCGACCGGCTCAATGCGAAGCCCCAAACCTCCTCGCAGGCCGACACACTGCTGGGCTTTATGATGCAGACCCGCCAAAACAACCGCTACCATTTCGATGCCGCTGTCCCCAAAGCGGAACTGTTGAAAGGGGAGCATGCCAGCCAGAGCAGTCTGCAGACGTTGCTCAAAAAGGGTGTTTTGCAGTCGGAAGAACGGGTGATTTCCCGATTGGCCGAATTTGCCACGGACCAGACGGCGGAAGTGGCGCTTTCGGCTCCGCAAGAGACTGCCTTCCGGCAAATCAAGCAGAGTTTCGAACATTATCCCGTTACGTTGCTGCATGGCGTTACCGGCAGCGGCAAGACGGAAATCTATATCAAGCTGATTGACGAGGTGCTGAAACAGGGGAGACAGGTGTTGTACTTGTTGCCCGAAATCGCGCTCACTTCTCAGATAGTCAATCGGTTGCGGAAATATTTCGGGGATAGGGTAGGGGTGTATCACTCCCGCTTCAACGAATACGAACGGGTGGAAATCTGGAACCGCGTGCTGAGCGGCGGCGAGCAGGACGACACCTCCAAATACCAGTTGATTCTCGGAGCAAGGTCGGCTTTGTTGCTGCCTTACAAAGAGTTGGGACTGGTGATCGTGGACGAGGAACATGACGGATCTTACAAGCAGATGGATCCCGCTCCTCGTTACCACGCCCGCGATGCCGCCGTGATGTTGGCGCAGATTCATGGGGCGAAAACGCTTTTGGGTACGGCCACCCCGTCGTTGGAGAGCTATTACAACGTACAGCTCCGCAAGTTCGGTTTGGTGGAGCTGATGCAGCGCTATGCCGACAGTCATCTTCCTGATATCTACACCGTTAACATGAGTTTGGCCACCAAGCGCCATGAGGTGCAGGGGCTGTTCTCCCACTTCCTGATTGAGCAGATGGCGCAGGCGTTGGAACGCCAGGAGCAGATTATCCTCTTCCAGAACAGGCGCGGATACGCGGTGCGCATGATCTGCCACACCTGCGAGTCGATGCCCAAGTGCCAGTATTGCGACGTGACGCTGACCTACCATAAGAAGACCAACCTGCTGAAGTGCCACTATTGTGGTTATGCCATTGAGGTGCCGCACGAGTGCCCCACATGCCACAGTACGGATATTGAGATGAAAGGGTTTGGTACAGAACAGGTTGAAGACACATTGGCTGCGATATTCCCTGAGGCCCGCATTGCCCGCATGGACACGGACACCACGCGCTCGAAGAACGCCTACCAGCAGATTATCACCGATTTCGAGCAACACAAAACGGATATTTTGGTCGGTACGCAGATGGTGACCAAGGGGTTGGATTTCGACCGCGTGAGTGTGGTCGGCATCCTCAATGCCGACGCGCTGATCTCCTTCCCCGACTTCCGGGCTTTCGAGCGGGCGTTCCAGCTGTTGTCGCAGGTGAGTGGTCGCGCGGGGCGCAAGGAGGTGCCGGGAAAGGTGGTCATCCAGACCTTCCAGCCGCACCATCCGGCGTTGCGCTATGTGGAGTCCAACGACTTTATGGCGATGTACACCAGTCAGATTGCCGAACGCCAGCAGTTCCGTTTGCCGCCCATCACCCGCATGGTGAAAATCACGTTGAAACACACTGAGGAGCAGACCGTTATGGCGGCTGCCCAGCAGCTGCAGGGCATGTTGCGCGAAGTGTTCGCCGGCAATGTCATGGGGCCTGCCGCCCCGTTGGTCTCCCGCATCCAGAACTACTTCTTGCAGGATTTCTGGATCAAGATGTCCCGTGACAACACGCTGGCCACCAAGAAACAGCAGCTTCGTGAGGTGTTGCGCCAGTTCAAGCAGAACCCGCAGTTCAAGCAAGTCCGCTGCGTGGTGAATGTTGATGCGTGAGGTTACATTTCCCTTTTCTCTACCGCCCTGTAGCCGCCTGTCTTCTTGCTGCCGACGTACTCGATGAGGCCGTCCTGCTGTAGCTCCTTCAGGTAGCGGGTTACAGTGCTTTTCGGGATTTTGGTAGCAGAAACGATATCATCCAGTTTGCAGTCTCGGTGGGACGAAACGTACCTTTTGATTTTTGTGGCCTTTGGATTAAGCATTGGGCTATCTGGTTCGGCAACGGCTGCCTGCTGCTGTTCTTCCTCCAATGGACTATCCCGAACTGGCTCCGATTCTAACTCGTTTTGAAGGAATTGCAGAATGGTAGGAACAACATTTTCCACGAATGACTTGCTGATAGCAATAGCTTTTGTGTTGGTAACCACCGTGTCTTTGAGTATCAGCAAATTGTTTTCGCATTTTTTGATGGATGAAAGACGTATGATATCGCTTTTGGATATTCTGATGAACTGTTGAGCTTTCAATAAATCCTCCAAATTTTTAAGCGAAATTCTTTTTTTATATCTCCGACCGTTAATAGAATAGAGTATTGCATAGTTTTTTTCCTGACGGCATAGATATATGGGGGCCATGTCAATCACGCATGTCTTCCCTTCATCCCTGACCATGAGTTGGTTTTTAGAACGAAGCAGTTCTTGGTCATTTTCGATTTGTCTCTCAGAGAGTTGTATGTTGTCAGCGACCAATCCTACAAAAACCAAAAGTGCAAAATCTCGCAAAAAGGTGTTGAAATACATAGGCAACAAGAACATCGTTGAATGTTCCACCTGCTGGATAATATCTCCATAAATTGCCAAGGAAGATTGATATGTTACCAAATACTCTATGACGTTGATGACTAAGGATTCAAAAAGCGAAACGAACAAATAAACGAAGTAAGTGTGCTTCTTAATGATGTAGGGATATACAATCCAAAAATTGGTGGTCATTATCACTATCAATATTGAGGCTATGAGGCATTCCACCCAAGTACCTGTATATGGACGTAAAAAATTATACTGAAGAAAATACCAAAAGAAGAGCGCAAAGAACACTACCTGTCCTGTGATCAAGGGAATTGTTTTTTTGAAAGATTGCATAGTTTATTGATTTTTACCGTTCTGCGGCAAAATTACTAAAATTTGCAAAACAAGGAAAGTTATATTGTCATTTTGGAGTGTATACTGCCTCTTTTCGATGCTGTTATTGTATGATTTTTGAAAAATAGTGTAATAAATATAGATTCAAAAACGAATATATAAACAAGAGCTCAAAGTGAATAAGGGATTGACAATCAAATATTTCCTATATTCTCATTATTTAATAATTGTTTTTTTGTCACAATTACGTCCCAAGGGACGAAATCGCGTTTTTTTTGTGAAAGATAAGTGTTTTCGTGATTATATTTGCCTAACAAAAAAAAATATTTATGACGAAAAAGGTTTTATTAAGTTTTATGATTGTGTGTACATCATTAGTGTCCCGTTAAAATCGGGACGAGTTAATTATTAATCAAACAACCCCGGAATAAGGGGATCTAATTGCTCTTTGACATCATTGGAATAAGTCTTATCGAACAGTTCTCTAAGCGGTGTCTTGTCCGTGAGTGATATGCTGAGGATTTGCAAGACTTCATAGGTCGAGCGCTTCAACTGCATATCATGCTGTACAATCGCCACGAGGCAGTAGGCAGTGATGGCTGCACTAACTACCTAAACCGAGGTGGAAACACTTTGACTGATGGGCTTCGAAGGCCACTATCAAGTCTGGTTGCTGAGTTGCCCGAACATCAGTGCAAGAAGCTGGTTCCAGCAGGTGAGATGCTTGACATAACGGTTCCCATCATACTTGTCAACAAGGCGACGGAACTTGTCATTGTTCAGAAACTCTATCAATTGGGCGAATACATATTTGTCTTTATTCATTTTGCAGTCAATCTGTTTGACTGCAAAATTACAAATTCAAATCGTCGCGCTCTTAAAACCACTCGTAAAAGACTTTATTTCAGCGATTTCAAATAACGATTAGTCCACTTTAACGGGACAGTAGTGATTCAAAATTCATAATTCTCGAAAAATAATGTATTTTTGCCGAGAGAAAACAGAGCAATAACGCCTTAAAAGGTTGGTTAGGAAAAACATAGAGAAATTTATATAGTTATGAAAAAACATATTACGACATTAGCAATTGCGATGATCCTGATGGCAGGATTGAATGCACAGACCCTTACTGTTCCCTGTAGCCCAGACAGTTCGGATATTGCCGAAAGTCATTTCCCTGTCTATGGAATTCGTATGAATTTCGTTCAGCGTTCGCAAAGTATCTATCCAGATTCACTGTTGACAGACATGATTGGGAACTATATCACGGAGCTCACTTACTATTTCGAGACACCCCCAAATGGTTCGTGGGGAGGCACGCAACTCGTGAGAATCGGTACCACCAACGCCACTGACTTGCAGAATGGTCTCCTTGACTCACCCTCCGCGTTAGTATGGACTGGCACACTCTCATCGAACATCTCTAACAATCAGATGCACATTACGTTAGACGATCCCTTCCTCTATATGGGCGGCAACTTACTGATAGAGTTCGAGAATCCAGTTGCGGCTAATTGGAAAGAGGCAACGATCAAAGGAATGAGTCAACCTCAACAGGTGTCCTACCTTACTTACCTCTCTTCGGGTCTTAACTACGCTTCGTCCTCTCTCCCGATATTGACTTTCAACTACGTCAGCAATGGTTGTTTTAGACCCATAAATACTCATGCTGAATTAAACGGCACTTCAGCACTCCTGACTTGGTCTCCAAGCCCTTACATTACTTCTCAGCATTATGTTTTGGAATACAAAACTGCTACTGATACTATTTTTACGAACGTCACATTGACCGACACTTTCTTTACTGTCAATAATATAGCGTACAATTCCACTCTACAATGGAGAGTTTGTTCCGTCTGTAATGATGGTGATACCAGCAATTGGAAAAGCGGTGTATCGGTATCCTTACCTCCATTTATCGCTCATGTACCTTATGTTTGTAACTTTGAAGATGCAGAGGAATCTTCTCAATGGACTTTCCTCAACGGCAATGGTCCGAACAAATGGTGGGTAGGTACGGCGACCCAATACAGCGGAACCCATTCAATGTATGTTTCTTACAACCAAGGTGTTTCCTATGGTTACACATCTGGGGTGACCTACATTTGGGCTTACCGAGATATTGACTTCGACTCCATATATGCCGGTCATAGGTTATCTTTTGTGGCCAAAAACCACAGTTATTACAACAACATGAATCACGGATTGATGAAAGTCTATCTCGGTCCGCCTGCCACCCCCGGAAATAACACCACTAATGCGCCCACCGGAGCAGTGAAGTTAGGCAGCGACATTTTCAATCAAAGCAATTGGAAAACCTATTCTTTCCTGCTGGATTCAACTTATCAGGGAGTCTATCGGCTCTATTTCTGCTGGAGTAATAACAACACTCATATTTCTAACCCACCAGGTGCCATTGACGACATCACCATTGAGAGTTTCACCTGTGCCATGCCTGAACAACTGACCACCACAAACATTGACACGGGTTCGGCTGTTCTCACTTGGCATACGCCCTTAATCGGAGCCGCAAGCTATTACACACTGGCATATAGAACCTTAGACGATTCCGATTTCACAACAATCACGTTGACAGACACATCATTCACATTAACGGGATTAGATATTTACACCCAGTACGAATGGAAAGTAAGAGCCCACTGCTCATCCACCGACCAAAGCGACTGGAGTGAGACGATACAGTTCAAGACCGAGCCCCCCATCGCCGAGTTCCCGTACTTCTGCGATTTTGAAGACTCGTTAGAGAACCACTATTGGCGGATGGTAAACATGGAGATAAACGGATGGTACATTGGTTCTGCTACCGCACAATCTGGAGACCAAGCGCTGTACGTTTCCAATGATGGAGGCATCACAAATGCGATAAGCGGGGTAAGTTATAGTAATAGTCTAAAGACCATTTGGGCTTATCGCGACATCCAACTTCCTCCTGGCTATGCTGATTATCAAATCTCCTTTGATTACAAGGGAATTGTGGATACGTGGACAACTCCAAAGGTAATGATCGGACCGCCTTACGAATCGCTAACCGTCGATACAGAGACACCACCTGGAAGCATCCTCCTCACTTATTTTGATTCAGACACTATCTGGAAGCATTACACTTTCCTGGTGGATTCAACCTTTGCAGGAGTTCAACGCATCTATTTCGGCAGCTGTCGCGCTATGTGGTCGCGTAACCCAGCATCAGCCATTGACAATCTCTCCATTGTAGGAAACGCCTGTCCGCGCGTTCACAATTTGCAAAACATTAGCGTGCAAGACACCTTCGCACTCATTGCTTGGGAACCCGTTGGAGCCGACAGCTATACGGTGGCATACAAATCCACTGGCGACACTGCCTATACGGAAGTTCAAACCAACGACACGGTGCTCCGGATTGGCAGTCTGAATTCTACAACATCCTACGTATGGAGTGTGCGTTCGCATTGTTCAGATTCGACCGGTAGTTATTGGAGTGATCCCCTATCATTCACGACTAAACTTCCGATAGCTATTCTACCCTATTTCTGTGATTTTGAAGATTCGGTGGAGAACGCTATCTGGCAGCTCACTCCCAATAGTGGTAGTAATAAAACATATATCGGCAATGCAGTTGCGTATAACGAGGGGCACTCATTGTATATCTCAAAAGACAACGGTGTTACCAATAGTTACACACCGAATTCGACTAATCCTGAGGCCTTACGCAACATTTGTTTCACTCCTGAGTATCCGAAATACCTAATCTCCTTTGACTGTAAAGGAGGAGGCGACGAAACGGGAGTTATGCAGATATTCCTGGATGAAACACTCTTGAGTAATCATCTAAGTAATGCCGGGTTCTGGACTCGTCAAAGCATCATCGTAGATTCATCCATTTCTGGTTACCATCAATTGCGTCTTCGGTTTGAATACAACACCACTTGGAATCCCGCTGGCGCTTTTGACAATATTTCCATCAAAGGTATTTTTCACGAGCCCCCTGTTGATTTGACAACTACCGATATCACCTATCATTCTGCGCAGTTATCCTGGACATCCGACTCTTCCGAGACTCCGCTTTCCTATCGTCTGGCATGGCGCTCCCAGTCTGATTCAACTTATACAGAGGTACTTTTGTCTGCCTCCGACACAACATACACTCTCGCCAACTTAGGAACCTCTTCATGGTATGTTTGGAAAGTACAAGCATTATATTCAGACAACGAATGGAGCGACTGGAGTGGCGAGATGGCTTTCAAGACATTGGCGCAGCTTCCCTATTTCTGTGATTTTGATAATGAACTAGAAAATCAGCACTGGACCATCCGCATCGGAGACTATAGTAATGGTAGCTCCGGATACTACTCAAACCATACCAACAAGTGGTATATTGGAACCCCTTCCGAAATCGTCGACAACAATAAAATGCTGTACATATCATCCGACAACGGGGTTACCAATAGTTACGAGTATGGTCCCCCCGCATACGTCTGGGCATATCGTGACATTTATTTTGACCCTGGATATCCTGAATATCAGCTTTCGTTAGACTTCAAAGGAATGGGTGAGGAAGGAAATGATTATGTGAGACTGTTCTTAGACACTCCTTTGTTTCCTCCTCTACAAAGCGATCTTCCTGTTCCTTTAGTTCAAATAGGGGAAGATCTTAATCTTATAAGCCAATGGACGCATAAAAGTTTCACAATAGACTCCACCCATGCGGGTGCGCAACGTCTTTATATTTTATGGACCAACAACCTGTGGACGGGTGCCAACCCTCCTGCTGCTATTGACAATATCTCCATCAATGGGGTGACTTGCGGAGTGCCCAGCAACTTGACCTCTAATCCGCAAGACACTACTTCCACGTTTGCTTGGTCGTCTGGAAGTGCCGGTATCGTATCTTCTTTCATATTGGCTTACAAGGTGTTGAGCGATTCGGTTTATACGGAATTAACCACACAGGACACGACCATCACGGTTCCAGGACTTATTCCGAGTAGCGATTATATATGGCATGTACGTTCTATTTGCAGCACTTCTGACACCAGCGAATGGAGCAGCGATGCATTCTTCACCACTACGCAAACGCCGACACACTTACCATACCTCTGTCCCTTCGACAGCCCGACCGAAAACAGCCATTGGACATTAGCGAACGGCAATGCCGTGAACCAATGGGTGATAGGCAATGCCACTGGCTACGGTGATAACAACGCCCTCTATATCTCCAACGACAGTGGTACGACCAATGCCTATACCATCACCTCAACCTCGTCCGTGTGGGCGTACCGCGATGTCTATTTCGACGAAAACCATTTAGTTTATCAATTATCTTTCGATTACAAGGGCATGGGACAAAATACGGCTGACTACATGAAAGTGTTTGTGGGTACACCATCTGCTCCATCTGGCACTGCTACGCCGGAAGGTGCGGTGCCGTTGGTTAGCAAACTCTCGGAGGTGAACGATTGGGCACATTACGCTTACGAGCTGGATTCCACCTACGCTGGCGTGCAACGCATCTATTTCTTGTGGGTTAACAACAACTCCAATGGCATTCAGCCGCCCGCCGCTTTGGATAACCTCTCGATTGTGGGTTCTCATTGTTCCTTGCCTCAAAATTTAACTTCATCAATGGTCAGCGGCAACGCGCAAACTTTGTCCTGGACCGGTGATGCCACTTCCTACATTGTGGCCTACCGTCCCTATGACGTTCAGGAATATCAAGAAATCACGGTTGCTGACACATTTTGCACCCTCAACACTCTCACCCCGTTTACCAAGTACGTATGGAAGGTACGAAGCTCATGCGGCGAGGATGGACAGAGCGAGTGGAGTACTGAGCAGACATTCGAGACTCCCACTCAAACGCCCTATTTCTGTGATTTTGAGGATGCAACAGAAAATGCAGCTTGGACATTTCGCACCAGCACAATCTCTACTGGTTACGTGAATTGGCAAATAGGAAATTCTATCAGCGGAGACGGTGAACATGCTCTTTACGTTAACGACAACAATCCGGTCAGCCACGTCTATTGGGCTTATCGCGACATTTTCTTTGATTCCACATATAACGGCTACGCCCTAACTTTTGATTTCTATGGCTTGAGCAATGCTGCAAACAATGAATATGTACGAGTTTTCATCGGAACACCTACGATTCCTGGTGGCACAACTGTCTCAGGAGCTACCGAACTTACAACAATATTCCAAGACACTTGCATTTGGCAAACAAAAACAATGGTGATTGACTCTACCCACAAAGGATTACAACGATTATATTTTCAATATTATGGTTACAACAACAACGTTTCTTCTCCTGCTTATATTGACAACATCTCTATTACTGGATTCTATTGTGCCCATGTTCCTACTGCATTGACCGCACAAGTAATGGACACACTTGCTAATTTGTCGTGGACGTTGGCTAACGGGAGTGCCGATTCCTATACTGTTGCTTATAAACTTCCAAACGATTCAGCATATACTTATCTAACAGTTCCTGATCAGTATGTCACCGTTGGCAATCTCGCCCCACTGACCACATACGTTTGGAAAGTGCGGACCAACTGCACTGCCACTGACCATAGCTTCTGGTCTGCAGAATCCTCCTTCCAAACATCTGAAAACACCGCACGATTACCCTATATTTGCGATTTTGAGGACACTGTTGAGAACAATCAATGGACATTTGTAAACGGAACCTACACGAATATTTGGCACATAGGCAATGCAACGAATAATGGAGGCAGCAACTCGCTGTATGTTTCCAACGATAATGGTGCCACCAATGCCTACAGTGTCAATTCTACTTCCCATGTATGGGCTTACCGAGATTTTTATTTCACCCCAGGACATCCTGAGTATCATATTACGTTTGATGTTCGCAGTTTTGGGGAGGTATTTAGTAATTTGCCTTACGATAGACTCAATGTTTATCTTGGACCGCCTGTTACGCCTCCCGCTTATCAAAGTAATTCTTACTTTAATATAGCACCTCAAGGCTCCACGCAATTAGGTGGTGATTATGTAAACGATTCTATATGGAACACTGTTACTTTCACCGTAGACTCCACTCATGCAGGCATACAACGCCTTTTCTTCTTGTGGAAAAACGATTATGTTGAAGGTACGAATCCGCCAGGCGCCGTGGACAATATCCAAATCAGCACCTCTAGTTGCCCCATTCCCATGCAGTTAGCCACAGTCAACATTCTTGATGATGCTGCCACTCTAACATGGCATTCTGACGCGGATACATTTATCGTAGCATTCAAAGCATTGACAGACAGTGCTTTTACAGAAGTGCTCACTACAGAGACATCCTATCAAATGACGAATCTTGAGCCTTCCTCTTTCTATACTTGGAAAGTGAAATCCCTCTGCTCTGATGGTGAGACAAGTTTTTGGAGCAATCAGGAAACTTATCAGACACATTCGATATTGGGCAGGATTCCATACGCTCATGGTTTCGAAGATGCAGAAGAAAATAGTCACTGGACATCGTTGACCTATACCAATTCCACCTGGCCCACTGGCTGGTTCATTGGTCATGCTGCTTATCAGTCAGGGGATTCAGCTTTATACATTTCCAACGACAATGGTGTTTCCAATGCCTGTTTCACTACTAACATCTATCGATGCTGGGCATTTCGGGATTTTTATTTTGATCCTTCGTATTCAGGATATGAGATTTCTTTTGATTATCGGGTGCAAGGGAATGCCGATTTTGCATGGATGAAGGTGTTCATAGGGCCACCCGTGACCCCTGTGGATTATGCAGGTCCCGGAGGCTCAATATCTTATGCTGTTCCCACGGGCGCGGTGCAAATTGGAAACGATTTCTACGGACAACCCAGCTGGAGTCATTTCACCTTTACAGCTGACACCACGTTCCAAGGGGTGAAGCGCCTCTACTTCTTGTGGACCAATACTGAATACAACGTTTCCAACCCACCTGCCGCAGTGGACAACGTGTCCATACAAGGTTGTCTTTGTGGCGTTCCAACGCACATCACGGTGGATTCCGTGACTGCACACACCATCACAATTCACTTTACCCCATCTTCACCTTTAGACAGTGTTTGGGAAGCGGCTCTCGTCCCTACTGGGTCCGCCATTAATCCATCACAATTGATCACCCTGACGGATACGATATTCACATTCCAAAATCTGATAAATGATTACTCATACGACCTTTATATTCGCGCTTTGTGCAACAATAGCGAGTACAGTTATTGGTCTCAACCCATTTCTCAGCGAACCGACTGCGGTTACATTTCATCATTCCCCTATTCTGACAATTTTGATACGTATGAAACTGCAAGTTTCCCACGGTGCTGGCAACGATTAAGTACCACATCAAGCAATTACCCTTATATTGATCTGTACACTCCAGGTCATTACGACCACACCTACAGTACTCCTGGCATGATGGTCTTCCCATCCGGATACAACAGCTTTGCAATCCTGCCTGAAATAGATCCAGCAACACCTATCAACGAACTACAAATTTCCTTCCAATACAAAACCTACGACCCCGCAGCCATGCTTATCGTAGGTGTAATGGATGATCCAGAAGATGCAACCACTTTCACTCCAGTGGACACCATGCAATTAGAGTACCACCAAGTGGAGCATTGGGCAGAAAAAAAAGTGCATCTGCACAACTACACTGGCAACGGTCATTACATAGCACTACGTGGTTATGGGTACCTTGACAATGTGCTGCTTTAGCACTCAACATGCCCACTGCCACACGACATTAGCGTCACCAATATCACGGATCAATCAGCCGATATAGACTGGATCTCCGAAAGCGAGGTAACCTCTTGGCAAGTCGCAGTGAAGTTACATGAAGCACCTATGTCCCAAGCCATGATTACCACCGTAACATCAAAACCGTATCATATAAACAATCTAGAGTTTGGGAAATGGTACGATGTGTATGTCAAAGCCAACTGTGACAATGGTGAAACAAGTGGGTGGAGCGTGCCCGTAGCTTTTACTACAACATGTACCACAATAACTCACCTGCCTTACGTGGAAGACTTCGAAAACTACTTCCAACCTTGGTATTACAACGAATTCGCTCGTCCCCGTTGCTGGTCTTTCCCGTATACCTCATGGGCTTACCCGGATATTTTCTTCCCTGAAAATGCTAGCATCCAAGTAACTCATAACTATGTGGGCGGCTCGCATTCACTCTGGCTCAGGACAGATAATGCAGGGGATATGCTGATGGCCGTGATGCCCCGATTAGATGTGGAACTGCATGATGTACGGGCCTCTTTCCAAATGCTTGCTGAATCGGGAAATTCAGGCCGTCTTGAAGTAGGTGTGCTGAATAGTACTGCCGATGAAAACAGTTTCGAACTTGTTCGTACCATTGAAGCAGGAGAAATCACTGGAAGCTGGACTGACGAAGTGGTAGATTTCGACTTAACAAATATTTCCGGAACGGGAAATCACATCGCATTCCGGTATTACCCACAAAACTACAATTGGTTCATGTGGATGGACAATATAGTAATATCGTATATACATCCTTCCGACACTGATTCTGTTGGTATTGCGCCACATCAGCTTGACATGTCGATCAATGTTCTCCCCAACCCCACAACTGGCAAATGCACCATCCGCAGCGAAGAATTTCTCATTGATCAAGTAGAGGTGTTTGATGTTTTCGGAAAAGAACTGGACATTATTCAAGTAGATGATTATCAAATAGATATCAACTTATCTTCCCGTGCTTCCGGCATCTACTTCGTACGTGTGATCACCGAACAAGGCACTGTCACCAAGCGAGTGGTGAAACGATAACAGTTTGCCTCTGCCAATGACCCACCACCGACCATATTGCTCACAGACCTCGCAGATTTCCGCAGACTAACCCCAAAAATCGCAAAACATTTGCAGGAGACCGGATACCGGATACCAGATGCTGGTGGAAAAACAAAACGCCTTCGGAAAATTCTCCGAGGGCGTCTTGGGTTTACAGGCTTAGGGGTTTACAGGTTTACAGGCTTACAGGTTTACGGGTTTACAGGTTTACACGGTTAGGCGGTTAAAGGGTTAAAAGGTTAGAAGGTTAAAGGGAATCCCCGGTCAACATTAGCATTCCGCTTGCGGAGTTCTCGAAATAAATATTTTTCAACAAACTGCAACCTTTTGACTTTTTTGTATCCATACCAATAAACAAAGATAGTATCTTTGCGACCCAAGGTGGGTGAACAAATGTGATGAACGCTTTTGAGGAAATAAAAAAACAGAAATTTCAAAATTTTGTATCATGAATAGTGCTATTATTGGCAGTCCGTGGGTTTTCTCCGAAGGAATGGCTGCCGTGGTTATCAAAAACCACATGGGGTTTATCAATCGTAATGGAAATGTTGAAATTGAGCCGAAGTTTACGGGAGCAGACGGTTTCTCAGAAGGTTTGGCCGCAGTGGCCGTTAAGAATAAATACGGATTCATCGACCGATACGGTACGATGGTGTTGGAGCCGAAATATGACTTTGCCCTTGCTTTTTCCGAGGGGCTTGCGACGGTTCAAATCGAAAACCAACTCCAAATCATCGACAAGGCTGGAAACGTGGTCGTTGATTTCGGTGAGGAATACACGGATGTGGGACTGTTTTCTTGCGGACTGGCTACTGCCGAAGTTGGTTTCAACAACAACGGCTTTATTGATCGTTCGGGAAAGATGGTGATTGAACCGAAATTCTTCATGGCGTTTCCGTTTATCGATGGATTGGCATTGGTGACTTTGACCGAGGATGGCAAAAGCGGCTTCATCGACACCACAGGGCGTTTTGTCATCCAACCTCAATTCGATGAAGCGGAGTCCTTTTCCGAAGGGGTGGCTCCAGTCAATAAAGATGGCGTTTGGAGTTTTATTGACAAAAATGGGGCTGAAGTGACTCGGCTTGGCGACCGATTCGATTATGTCATGCCGCTCTACGAGGGATACTCTAGAGTGGAGATGGACGGGAAATATGGAATCATCGACAAAGAGGGTAACTTGTTGGTAGATGCAAAGTTCGACAATCTGAACATATTTTCCGAAGGGCTTGCTTACGCCAGAATCGGTGACACGCATGGCTACATCAATTACTCCGGCAACTTCGAATTCCAAAAGCCCGTGACCAAACCGACCCTGATAGACAAATTGCGTGGCCGCAAGGATTGGCTTCGCTGGTGATAACCGGCAAAATGCGAGTTTTCGCAGGCGTAGGAGCATATAAATGAACATCGAACAAGTACGACACTACATTGCACATCACGACTCGCCTCTGCACCATAATAATATCATATGAAAAAGAAACATAAACATAAAAAGAAACATAAAAAGGCAGTCGCCCAAAAATCAAACGATACAAGGAATAGCATCATTCTATGGTGACCGTCAAGTTGGAGATTCTATCACCATCGAAGTAAGTTCAAATAATGCTGAAGCGAGTAGGTGGAAACCAAAAAACGACAAGTAAGCCTGTAAACCCAAAAGAAAACACCCCCGGATAACTCCGAGGGTGTTTTTGTTTTCGTTCGATTTTAGTATTTGTAGAATCCTTCGCCAGTCTTGCGGCCAAGCAGTCCGGCGCGGACCATCTTGCGCAACAGCGGGTGAGGACGATACTTCGGGTCACCGAACTCTTTGTAGAGCACCTCCATGATGGCCAGGTTCACGTCGTTGCCGATGAGGTCGGCCAAAGCGAGCGGGCCCATGGGGTGGTTGGCACCCAACATCATGCACTTGTCGATGTCCTCGGCGCTTGCGATGCCGTCGGCCAGAATGCCCACAGCCTCGTTGATCATCGGGATGAGGATGCGGTTCACCACGAAACCGGGTGCTTCGTTCACGGGAACGGGGGTCTTGCCAATCTCGGTGGTCAGATCCACGATGCATTTGGCCGTCTCGTCCGAGGTGAGCTGACCCTTGATGACCTCCACCAATGCCATTCTGTCGGCGGGGTTAAAGAAGTGGCAGCCAATGAATTTCGTGGGACGGCTCGTGCAGGCGGCAATCTCCGTGATGGACAAAGAAGAGGAGTTGGTGGCGAAAATCGTCTCCGGTTTGCAGATTTTGTCTAATTCCATGAAGACGTCCTTTTTGAGCTGCATTTCCTCTACAGCGGCTTCAATCACGAGGTCTGCATCTGCAAATGTGGCGTAGTCCGTGGTGGTGGTGATATTCTTCAACAAAGCATCGACAGCCTCTTGGGTCATCTTGCCTTTTTCCACCAGTTTGCTATAACCTTTTGAAATAGAACCCATTGCCTTGTCGAGGCTGGCTTGGGTTCTGCTCTTCATGACCACGGGCATCTTGGCGGCGAAAGCCTTTACAATACCTTTGGCCATGGTACCTGTACCGATAACGCAAATTTTCATAACAATGTATTTTTTTAGGATTAAAAATGTTTATTCGTTGGTGAAGTGGGCGTCCTGTTTGGTGAGGAACGCGGTCATGCCCTCCTTTTGGTCCTTGGTGGCGAAGCATTTGCCGAACATGCGGCTCTCGAAAGCGATGGCCTCGTCAGCGGGGAGGTCGTACTCCTCGTTGATGCACTCTTTGGCGTATCTCACGGCGATGGGTGCGTTTTTCACGATTCTGTGGGCAAGTCTCATCGCCTCTTTCATCAGATCCTGGGGTTCGTGAACGGCGTTGACCAGTCCGATGCGCAGGGCTTCGTCCGCCTTGATGGCGCGGGCGGAGAAGATCAGTTCCTTGGCCATGCCCATGCCGACGATCTTGGTGAGGCGGTAGGTGCCGGAGAAGCCGGGGATGATGCCCAGACCGACCTCGGGTTGTCCGAACTTCGCGGTGTTGGCTGCCAATCGGATGTCGCAGGCCAGCGCTAACTCGCAACCGCCGCCGAGGGCAAAGCCGTTCACCGCCGCGATGACGGGTATCGGCAGCGTCTCGATCTTGCGGAACACTTTCGCACCGCAGGCGCCGAAACGTTCGCCCTCCTCCGCATTGAGCGACTGCATTTCGGAGATGTCGGCGCCCGCCACAAACGACTTCTCGCCGTCACCGGTGATGATCAGCACGCGGATGTGGCTGTCGAGGTTGGAAAGGAAATCGTCCATTTCTTTCAAAAGATTGGAATTTAATGCGTTAAGCGACTTGGGCGCGGAAATGGTCAGTGTGCAAACCGACTCGGAGTTCTCTATTTTCAGGTATTGGTATTCCTTCATATTTTTGATTTTTTCGAGGGGCAAAGATACAAAAAAAAGTGCCGTTTGGCACTCTTTTTTTAACGTTTTTTCTTACCCGTGTTGACAGGCCCGATCTCGTCATTCTTTTTCTTTTTCTCATCTTTCATTTTGGCCGTCATCGTCCTCTTGTATTTATATTCCAGGTTGTAGAGTTTCTGCAGCGTCTGAGGTGGCAACATCGTTTTGAATTTTTTGTAATAACTGTATTCCAAGTCGAGCATTTTCTTGCGCATGTCGAATTTCTGGTCTTGCAGATAGGTGAGTTGCTTGTCGCTCAGTTTTTCTATCATCTCCTTGTTGGTTCCCGGGGCGCCGAGCTTGATGCCCTGCTTTTCCAGGTTTTTGCGGTAATTGTCCATGATGGCCCTCTCGTCTTTCAGGTATTGCTCGTAGGACTTCCAGAAATTCGCACTTGCTTTCTCGCTGACCGTCAAATGCTCCTTCATATAGGTAAGGCGATCCATGATTTTCTGCTTCGGGCCCTTTTCCTGTGCGAAGAGGTTGCCCGAGGTGCAAAAAACGGCGATAATCAATAAAATCCAAAGTCTTTTCATAATATCCACATTTTAGGTTAATATTGCAAATAATCGTAATAATCCATCATGGCCAGCTCTTCGCTGTAGTAATCGGAGGCGACAGATTCCAGGACCTCCTCTTCGGTGATCTGCGGGGCTTGCGTGATGGCCGCACCCTCGTCAGGGGTGTTGTAGGTGAAGAACAGCCCGACCGCCACGACTAACAAGGCGACGGCCGCCACGGCCGACATGATAAACCGTTTGCGCCTGACTTGCTCAGACTGAATCTTCTGCATGACCCTGCCGGGCAGCTCCTCGAAATAGTTCTCAGGAATCTGATAATGCTCTGTCTTTTCTATATTGTCTAAATCAAACATAACTAAATGAAATTACGATATAATGACTTTGGATATTCTAAAAGGTTAAACGCTCTGAAATATTTTTTTTGATTTTTTCAGCGGCGAAATGGTAAGAAGCCTTCAATGCACTTTCCGAGGTGTCGAAAATCTTCGACATCTCCGCGTAGGGCGTCTCGTCGTAATAGCGCATGGTGAACACCGCGCGCTGTTTCGGCGGCAGCTTGACGATCTCCTCCTGCAGGAACTGCTCGATCTGACTTGCTGTGACGGTGCTGGTGTCCGCTTGACTGACCAGCAGGAAGTCCGTGTAATTGTCGTCGTCCAGATTCAGAAGCCGTTTCTTTTTTTCGATGTAGGTGAGTGCTTCGTTTACGCAAATTCTTGTGATCCAGGTTTTCAAGCTGGATTCACTTCTGAATTTGTCGAGATTTTTCCAGATTTTGATGCACACGTTCTGCGTCACGTCATCCGCATCCTCATGAATCGTGGTGATTCTGCGGGCGCTGTAGTAGATGTGCTTCTGATACTTCTTCAGCAGCATCTCAAAAGCCTTCTCCTTGGTCTTCTCGTTGCTGAAAAGCGACAGGATGAATTCGTCTGTGATTTCAGGCATTCTATTGATTATTGGTTACTTGCGACTGATTGCTTTCTTGCAGGCCTCCACAATGTGCTCTTTGTCAAGCCCGAAATGCGCCATCAGTTCTTCGGGGGTGCCGCTCTCGCCGAAATGGTCGTTCACGCCGATGGTCTCCACGGGCGCTGGCAGGTTGCGGCTCAAACATTGGCAGACAGCGTCGCAGAGTCCGCCGTTCAGGAAATGCTCCTCCGCAGTGACGGCACAACCGGTCTTGCGAACGCTGTTCAGGATGGCTTCCTCGTCCAACGGCTTGATGGTGGCCATGTTGATGACTTCGGCATGGATTCCCTGCTCGTCGAGCATCTCGGCAGCTTCCAGGGCGGGGAAGACTAAATGGCCGGTGGCGATGATGGTGACGTCGGCGCCTTCGCGCATCACGTCGGCCTTCCCGATGACAAACGGCTTGTTCTCTTCGGTGAAGTTGGGGACGGCCGGACGACCGAAACGAAGATAGACGGGACCGTTGTGCTCCGCTGCCGCGATGGTCGCCATTTTAGTCTGGTTGTAGTCGCAGGGGTTGAGTACCACCATGTTAGGGAGCATGCGCATCAACCCGAGGTCCTCCATCATCTGATGGGTGGCACCGTCTTCGCCCACGGTGATGCCGGAGTGGGACGCGCCGATCTTGACGTTCAGGTTGGAGTAGGCCACTGTCATGCGGATCTGGTCGTAAACGCGACCCGAGATGAAGCCCGCGAATGCACTGGCGAACGGGATCTTGCCGCTCAATGCCAACCCCGCGGAAATGCCGATCATGTTGGCCTCCGCAATGCCGCATTGGATGAAACGGTCGGGATATGCGGCCTTGAAGTCGCCCATTTTCACGCTTCCCGTGACATCGGCGGTCAGTGCGAAGATTTTTTCATTGTTCTGCGCGGCTTCCATCAGCCCGGCGCCAAACCCGGAACGGGTGTCTTTCATTGTGTAATTCTCCATTTTCCTATTGTCAAAAAATTTCCGGCAAAAATACGAAATTTGCCAAAAGAGAGTTATCTTTGCCACCAAATTTTGCGGATATTTTTAATGAGAAAAAAACGACTCCTTCTGCTGCCGCTGCTTCTCTCGCTTTGGACCGCCCGCATGTCCGCCCAGAGCGATGGCACGTGGCGTGTGAAACACCGGCGGGTTGATTCAATCGCACTCCGGCTGGATAGTTGCTCGATTGTCCCGCAAACGTTTCAAATACAAGGGGTTAATAATGGCCAATATCGCCTCGATCCTTTGACGGCAACCCTCACCATCCTCGACTCCGCACTGCTTGGACAAAGGATTTTTCTTCAATATGAAGTCTTCCCGTCCGATCTGTCTCGCCCCGTGTCACACAAGTCGCTCTCCTCCATCGAGCCCGGACGCTCTCAGCACGCCATGGCGGATTATTCCATTACTCCGATTCAGAATATATTGAATAGCAGTGAGTTATATACTAACGGTGCCATCTCGCGTGGCGTTTCTGTCGGTAATAATCAGGATTTGGTCCTCAACTCCTCCCTGAATCTGCAGATCTCCGGAAAACTTTCGGAGGATGTGGAGATTATGGCTTCTGTTTCCGACAAGAACATCCCTATACAGCCTGAAGGCAACACCCAAGTGCTGCAAGATATCAGCAGTATCTTCATCGCGTTGAAAATCAAAGAGGTGGCGACCGTCCGTGCCGGTGACGTGACCTGGAGAGAATCGGAAGATTGTTTCTTGCGCGTCTCCCGCAATGTGTTGGGACTGGATGCCGCGGTGAGGTATGCCCCGGCGGAGAAGACGAAGATGATGAACGAGGCGGGCGGCGGTGTGGCCAAAGGCAAGTTCGTCCGCCAGAGCATTGCCGTCTGGAACGGAGTGCAAGGTCCGTACAAACTCTACGGCGCCGATGGCGAGGTCTCCATCACCATCGTGTCGGGATCGGAACGCGTATATGTTGACGGTCAGCAGATTACACGCGGGTCGGATAATGATTACACGGTGGACTACAACACGGCTGAAATCACGTTCACCCCTAAAATGCTGGTCTCTGCAGAAAAGAGGGTGATCGTGGAATTCGAATACACCAATCGGCACTATTCGAGATATAACTTGTTTTCCCGTAATGAGTTTCAACTTTCCCGGAAGCTCCCTGTCAAGCTTTACCTGAATGTTTTCCATGAGCAGGATTTGAAAAACCAGTCTATCCAGCCTGAGCTGACAATGGAGAATATGCGCTTCCTTGCCGCGCTCGGGGATGCGGGCGGAACCGCCTATTTTCCCTATTTCGATACCGTCGCATACTCTCCAGACCGCATTCAATACGAAAAAACAGATACGTTATACAAAAATGATATATATACTATTTATAAATATTCCACCGATCCCAATGCGGAAATGTATGCCCCGGATTTCACCTATATGGGCGCGAATGCGGGAAACTACAAGTTGACCAGTAGTACAGCCAATGGACGGGTCTTCGCCTGGGTGGCTCCTGAAGAGGGGGTTCCGCAGGGGGAATATGAACCGGTACAGGTGCTCACCGCCCCCATTTCCCAGCAAATGGCGACATTCGGTATGGATATGGACCTGCGCGAGAACACCCGTGTCAAAACGGAGGTGGCTCTTTCGCATTATGACAAGAACACCTTCTCCAAAAAAGACAGGAATGACGATGTCGGTTTTGCTTATTTTTTGAATATCAGCGATTTGGAACGGTTCTCTTCTCGCAAGGACACGGTACCGTGGCTCTTCAAGAGTCAAGTTCAACTGCAGTTTCTCCATAAGAATTTCACCCCCTTCGAGTCCTTCAGGGAGGTGGAGTTCGCCCGCCAGTACAATCTGAAGACGGATTATGCAACGAACCGGCATGAGTGGATGGCACAGGCGGAATTCGTGCTTTCCAAGCCGAAGGACCACCTGCTGATGTATGATTTCAACTATTTCAACCGCACGGGCGAGGTGAATGCGCTCCGTAACGAGTTCCGCAGCGACGACCGTTGGCTGACTTGGCATTTGCAGACGGGTACAAGCTATCTGCTCACCCGCGATTCTGTGCAGCGAAGCCGATATCTTGTTTCGCGGATGCGGGTGGCCAAAAAGTTCCGGACCCTCTCTTTAGGGATAGACAACTTGCTGGAACATAATGTCTTCAAAGGAGTTTCGACCGACTCGTTGCGCGCCAACAGCTTTGCCTTCAACGAGTTGAATGCCATGCTCCAGAGTACGGAAGAGATGAAACATCAGTTCTTGGCAGGATATAAGAACCGCATCGAATTCACCCCCGATTCAATGCGGCTCCGTCACCATCTGATGATTCACGAAGTGCGGGCGCAGTACCGTTTTTCGCAGATCCGCAACCAGAGTTTCTCCTTGAACGCCACCTATCGCCACCAATCGGTCTTTGATTCGTTGAAGCATTCCCATGCGGAGCATTACTTCGTCGGCAATCTTCAATATACCGGCCGTTTCTTCCGGAACGCATTGGTAGTCAATACTTACTATGAAACAGGAAGCGGGATGGAACTCAAGAAAACCTTCACCTATATCAAAGTGGCGAAAGGGCAGGGAACCCATGTCTGGAATGACTACAACGGTAATGGCATTGAGGAGTTGGACGAGTTCGAGGTGGCGGCGTTCCCCGACGAGGCGGAGTATGTGAAGGTGTGGATTGCCGGCACCGACTACGTCAACGTGTGGCAGAGTCAGTGGACACAAAGTGTGCAGTTGCGTCCCGCGGCGGTTTGGTCCAACAGCAAGGGCTTCCGGAAATTCCTGTCCAGGTTTTCCAATGTGTTGACACTGAATACCATGCTGAAGCATAAGACCCGCATGTTCAATCCGTTCCCGAAGGCGGGGGAGGATTCGAATCTTGTGGCCAACCGTCTGAATCTCACCAATACCTTCTCCTTCAACAACAGCAGCTCGTATTTCGCCTTCGATTTCATCACGCAAACCAACGCCAACACACAGTGTTTGTACTACGGACTTGAGACAAACAAGGTTGATTTGATGGAACTTATACTGAAAAGCACCCCGGTAGCCCCCCTTTACATCCAGACCGCGTTTCGGAGAAAGATGACCCGCAACAGCTCCAGCTCTTTTGCATCCCGCCAATACCGGGTGAGCGACTGTTCCGTGGAACAGGAGTTCCGGTTGCAGTTCGTCAATCGGTTTACCGCCTCCCTGAAGGGGTTGTATTCCTATAAAGACAATACGGAAGGGGATGAATATGTTCAACGGTATAACGCCGAGTTCTCGTTCCTTTATCGGATGTTGAATAGAGGAACTGTTTCGTTATCAGCGGAATATGTCTATTTGAAAGGCAATATAGGGCAGAATTCCTCGGTTTCGTATTTCATGCTGGACGGTCTCCAGCTCGGCCGCAACCTGCTTTGGACGTTGTCGGGGCAAATCTCTGTCACACAGTTCCTTCAGATCGCAGTGCAATACCAGGGGCGGGCAATGCAGAACCATGCCGTCATCCATACGGGGAACATTACATTGAATGCTTTGTTTTAGTTAAAATATTCTGTTTTAGTGAATTATAAAGATAGTTCGGTGTAAATAACTGATTCATAGAGTATTGTTTATAAGTTGAGTTCTTTTTTTTCAAAATTGATGGTTTTGGTTAAACAAATCAAAAAATATGCTATTTTTGTCACTTCAAAAAATTAGACTGTAAATGTATTGTGTAACTTTTTGAAATGAAGTATCGTATATGAAAGGAAAAACGATTTTTCAAAGGTCAATAAGATTGCGTAATACATTAATAGTTAATTAGTTAATGTATAAAACAATTCATAATTGAATATGAGTAAAGGTATACAAAAAGTTGGTCTGTTAGTGCTCTTGGCAATCACTGTGACGATGTCAGGTTTTGCCCAAGACGATGCACAATTCACCTTTTTTCCGTGGGTGACGTCCTATTACAACGCCGGCGGAATAGGGGAGCAAAGTAACACATTGTGCTTCACGGCTGATTACAGCAACAAGTATCTGGGCTGGGGAGACCTTTCCACGACGGCCATCAACAATGATACTGCTGCGAAGACAGCGCCGCAGGACTTCCTTTTCAGTATCGAATCCTATTTGAAGAAATTGCATGGTTCCATCGGTGTGACTTTGGTGCACGACCAGATAGGTTATTATAAGAACACAGGCGTAAAGATTGGTTACGCCTATAAACTGCGTGTCGGAGGCGGGAATTTGGGCATCGGCGCGCAGGTTTCGTTGTATAATCAGGCCATTGATGCCAGTGGTCTTAACCCGACAGACCCGAATGACCCGACTTTGGCCGCTTTGTCTGAATCAACGCTGGATTTGGATTTCAACTTAGGTGTGTTATACAAGACTGACCAATGGTATGTGGGTTTGGGATGGACGCAGATGTTGGCCATGTTTGACACAACCCAATCGATTATCAGACTGTCGGGCGACAGAGGGACGCACCGTTCTTCCCAGCTCTACCTGCATGGCGGCTACACGTGGGTGGTGCCGTTCAACCCGAATTGGGAGATTATGCCGCAGGCCTTGGTGAAGACGGATCTCCATTCATTCCAATGGGAGATATTGGCATTGGCTCGTTATAACGGGGTCTTCTGGGGCGGTGTCGGCTACCGTTTCCAAGATGCTGTCACGTTGGCCTTCGGTGCGCGTCCGTTCCACAACTCCTCCAACATCTACCTGAAAGGTTTGGATGTGGGTGTCTCATACGGGTTCACCGCCAACAGTTTGGCTTACAAGCCTCACCGCAGCTTCGGTGACGTGGAGGTGGTGGTGCGCTATTGCTTCGACATTTACAAGCCTGAGGTCTTCTCTGGATACGGCAACTCCAGATATATTTACAAGAACAGATACTAAAATTAACAAAGTAACGTTAATAACCATATTTGAAATTAATAAAATTGAACAATATGAAACGGGTAATCATTTTTGTAGCAGCGGCATTCTTGTTAATGGTGTCGTGTAAGAACGGCGGCGACGGACAGCTCGTCGGCGTAAAGGACCGTCCGGAATTCTCCGACATGGAGCCTTACGGTATGGTCTATATCCCCACCGGCCACTACGTCATGGGTGGCGGTGACCAGGACGTTCCGTTCGCCCTGACCCAACAGTCCAAGAATGTGACGGTTGCGGCCATTTGGATGGATGAGACGGAGATCACCAACAACGAATACCGTCAGTTTGTGTATTGGGTGCGTGACTCCATCGCCCACACGCTTCTCGGTGACGCCGAAATCACGGACGAGGAGAAGTACGGCCACTATCAGAAGTATCAGAAGGGCGAGAACGAGGGCGAAATCATCGAGCCCAAATTGATCAACTGGAAGGAGAAGATTCCGTGGGACTCTGAAAATGAGGAGGTGCAGGCCGCCTTGTCACCCTTGTTCAGCAAACTGAACACCCGCTTCTACCACTACAGCTCGAAACGCATGAACGTCTCCATGCTCAATTATGAGTATTGGTGGTTCGACTACCGCAATTACCGGGATCCCAAGAATCCTGACAATTTCGGAGCTGCAACCAAAGAGTTCGACAAGGAGGGCAACGACTTGGGCGGTATCTACGCCAACCGTCCGAGCAGCATGGGCAATGGTTATCAGCGCTTCATCAAGCATGAGGTGGTGAACATCTACCCTGACACGCTCTGCTGGGCGCACGATTTTGTCTATTCCTACAACGAGCCCATGATCCTGAATTACTTCAACAACCCGCAATACGACAATTACCCGGTTGTCGGTGTGAGCTGGCGTCAGGCTAAGGCTTTCTCGTTCTGGAGAACCCAACTGCGCATGTCCTGGCTGTCTGGCAAGGAATACGCTTTCGAACACGAGTTCCGTTTGCCCACCGAGGCGGAATGGGAATGGGGTGCACGCGGCGGTAACGCGCTGGTCTCCTATCCTTGGGGCGGTCCTTACACCACCAACCGCAACGGCTGTTTCCTGAGCAACTTCAAACCGCAACGCGGTAACTATATCGCCGATGACAACTTCTATCCCGGCATTGTGGCCCACTACCATCCCAACGACTGGGGTTTGTTCGACATGAGCGGCAACGTGGCTGAGTGGTGTGAGGATGCCTACGACGAGGCTGCCACCAACTTCACTCACGACATGAACCCGACGTATGTCTATTATGCCACCAAGGACGATTCCCCTGTGAAGAAGAGAAAAGTGATTCGCGGCGGTTCCTGGAAGGATGTCAGCTACTACACCACCGTGTATGCACGCACATACGAGTATCAGGATACCTGTAAGTCCTACGTCGGTTTCCGTAACGTGCAGTCCTACATGGGCCGTCAGAGAGGCGACAACAACAGCAAGAGCGCTTCCCACGTTTACTAGACAATAAATCAAAATCAATAAAAATAAATCATTAACTTAAAAAATTAAACAAAATGAGTAAAATTGATCAATTAGTCAGATCGAAAGGTTACAAGAACTTCATGGCCAAGCTGTATGGCTGGGGCGCTGCAGTCGTCATTTTAGGTGCGTTGTTCAAAATTCTGCACTGGCCGGGCGCTAACATCATGCTTATGGCAGGTATGTTCACGGAGTCCGTCATCTTCTTCTTCTCCGCTTTCGAGCCGCTTCACGTGGAGTACAACTGGGCTTTGGTTTACCCCGAGTTGGCCACTGGTTCCGACATCGAGATTGAGGAGGGCGAAAAGAAGTCCCGTCGCGAGAAGAAACAGCAGGTGAAGACTGACACGCTCTCCACGACCCAGGCTCTGGACAAGATGCTGGAAGAGGCGAAGATTGGTCCCGAACTGATGGAAAGCCTTGCGTCCGGTATGCGCAACTTGAGCGACAACGCCCACAAACTGGCTGGCGTTTCCGACGCTGTTGTCTCTACCGACAACTACACCAGCAATTTGCAGAAGGCTTCCGAGTCTGTGCGTAACCTCACTCTGAAATATGATAAGGTCGCCCAGAGCCTCGAGGTGGACGGCGGTGTCTCCGCAGCCTACAACGAGAGTGTGAAACGCGCCACCACCGCTGTCACACAACTGGCTACCGCTTACGAACAAACAGCTAAGTCCTTAGCTCAAACCGACAGTTTCAAAGCCGAATTGGATAAATTAACCACCAATATCTCCAAATTAAGTAACGTTTACGGCAATATGCTTGCCGCTATGAAGTAATTCGTTTAGTTCATTACCAAAATCACTAACTAAATTTAATTGAGATATGGGTGCAACAAATTGTCCGGAAACCCCGAGACAGAAAATGATTCAGATGATGTACTTGGTGTACACCGCAATGTTGGCATTGAACGTTTCTGCGGAAATTTTGAACGCCTTCATCGTTGTGGATGACACGCTTGCTATATCTACGCGCAACGCCACGCAACAGAACTACTCGGACTACAACTGGTTCGAGCAGCAGAAGACCATTCTGGGCGAGGCGAAGATTCACGATGCATACGTCAATGCACAGACACTCCGCAAGGAGACCAACCAAATGGTGAAATACATTGAGAACATGCGTCAGGATCTGATATTCTACGTTGACGGTGACACACTGGTTGAGGTGAAGAACGACAAAGGCAAGAAGGAGAAGGTCACCACGACGGTGGCCAACATGAAGGCCAAGGAGAACTTCGACAAGCCCACCGACTATATGATTAACAAAAAGCACGCTTTCGAGCTTGCCGATAAGATCAGAGACTACAAGAAGAACATCCTGAAATTGGCCAAGGCCTCCGACCGTGAGCGTCTCTCCGCCGGTATCGGTCTGGATGTCGATCAGAAGTTCACCAAGGAAGGTGCGGTGCAGTCTTGGGCCGAACACAACTTCGACCATATCATCGCTGCCGCTGCCATCACCCTTTTGAACAAGGAGATCGGCGAGGTCCGCAATGCCGAGTCCATGATGCTTGCCTACCTGAAGGCCTCTATCAGTGCTGAAGACTTCAAGTTCGACCAGGTCACGGGTCGTTCCATCCCGAAATCACAGATGGTGTTCGCCGGAGACGCTTACGAGGCTGACATTATCGTGGCTGCTTTCGACAGCAAGTCAACCCCCGAGGTTTGGTACAAGATGGGTGCCGACACCCTGACCGTTGAAGGTCTCGGCGGTGCCACCAAACTGGAAGGCGAGAACGGCCTTGTGAAACTGAAAATCGGTACCAGCGGTACGGGTGAGCAGAAATATGCAGGCTTGATCAAGATCATGGACCCGAGTGGTCAACCCAAATACTACGGATTCAGCGACAAGTACACGGTGCTGACACCTTCCGCGACGATTGCAGCCGACAAGATGAACGTGCTGTATGCCGGTATCGCCAACCCCGTCTCTGTGTCAGGTCCTGTGGCTCCCGACAAGCTGAGCGTCTCCTTCCCCGGTTGTAACGCTTCTTCACAAGGTGCCGGCAAGTTCAACGTGAACGTTCCCACCTCTTTGATTGGCAAGACCGTTCAGGCAACGGTTGCCGCCAAAGTGGGTGAGAGTACCAAGACTTTGGGTACCACTACGTTCCGTGTGAAACGTGTTCCGGACCCGAAGGCAGTCTTGGGTGCCAACATCCGCGGTGGCAAGCGTGCGAAAGCCGAGTTGCTGGCCAACCCGGTCATTCGTGCCACCATGGGCGACGACTTTGTCTATGACCTCAAGTGGTCCGTCAACTCTTTCCGCGTGATTATCGTGAGCAAGGGTATGGAGGAACCTGCCATCGTTTGTCAGGGTGGCTCTTTGAGCGATAAGGCCAAGTCCGCCATTCAGAAGGCTTCTTCCAACACGGTTATCTACTTCAGCGACATCAAGGTCAGCTCCGAAGCCGGCTCCCGTACGTTGGATGAATTCTCTGTCCGTATCAGATAACAAAAATAAAAACATACAATTATGAAAAAGTTCGCATTATTCGCAATGATGTTACTGGCCGCCTCTTTCGCGTTCGCGCAGGACGACGAAATTGACGGCAGCACAATGGAGCAGCCTGTTCGCAAGCCCGTCGAGATGCCCTGGGAACAGGTGAATATCGGTGACTTTAACGATCCTATCGCATATCCGCCGGTCCGCCAGGCCGATGTGGCCTACTATTGGACGATTTGGCGTATCATCGATTTGCGCGAGAAGGTCAACCATCCGCTCTATTTCCCGACGGAGACCCGCGGCACGTGGAGAAGCCTTGGACAGACAATCTTCGATGCTATCGACATCAGCAACCCTGAAAAGTCCGAGGGCGTTTTGCCGGTCTATTCCGACGAGATGTGCACCTTCCCTTATTCACGTGACGAGTTGCAAACCCTGGTCTCCCAGGTGATGACTATCCCCGAAATCGACGAGGACGGTGAGGAAATCGGCACGAAGGAACTCATCCTCCAATTCGAGCCCAAGGAGATCATCAACTATCGTCTCAAAGAGGTTTGGTATTTCGACAAACAGTATTCCACATTCAGAGTTCAAATCCTTGAGATTGAACCTATTATCGAATACGACCGTCCTACCAGCAACTCTTACGACGAAGAGGAGGACCAAGAGGCTGTGGCCGCCAACAAAACCCAGAAACGTATCGGCTACATCTATTACAATGAACTCCGTCCTTTCCTTGCCAAGCAGGAGGTGTTCAATGTGAAGAACAATGCCTCCCGTCTCTCCTTTGACGACCTCATCACTTGGAAGCGCGATTTTTCCAGCTTGATTTACAAGGAATCGAATGTCTATGATCGTGACATTGAGGAATACATCGCCAATTCCCGCGACCAGCGTATCGAATCCGAGCGCATTACTGACAAGATGCGTAATTTCGAGCACGACCTCTGGGAGTTTTAATCCAACAAGACTTTTTCATAATTACGCTAAAGCGGGTGTCGGAAGACATCCGCTTTTTTTATGCCGGACAGTTGCGGGAAGCCCTTTTCGTGCCCAACCGCTTTTCATTAACATGTGTTGATAAAAATAATTTCAAGAAAAATTATTTCCGCGTGATACCATATCAAATATTTTATATCTTTGTACTTAAATTTGAACTTGGTTAAAATACAGATATTTAGAGTATTTCTATATAGTTATATATGAAGAGAATTACGGATAAAGCCATCCATCAAACTTTGAAAACGGTTTTCGGCTTCGACACATTCAAGGGCGACCAGCTGAAAATCATCAAGACTTTGTTGAAAGGCAAGGACTGTTTTGTGATTATGCCCACCGGCGGCGGCAAATCCATGTGCTATCAGCTTCCGGCGTTGATGAGCGACGGCACGGCTATCGTGATTTCGCCGCTGATCGCGCTGATGAAGAACCAGGTAGATGCCATCCGCACGTTCGGCACCGACCGCGGCATCGCGCATTTCCTGAATTCCTCCCTCAACAAGGCTGAGATTGCCGAAGTGAAGAAAGACCTTATCTCCGGCAAGACCAAACTGTTGTATGTCGCCCCCGAATCCTTGACCAAGGAGGAGAATGTGAACTTTTTCCAGGATATCAACATCTCCTTCTATGCCATTGATGAGGCACACTGTATCTCGGAATGGGGCCACGATTTCCGTCCTGAATACCGTAATATCCGCAAAATCATCCAGCAGATCGGTAAAGATGTGCCGGTGATTGCGCTGACGGCCACCGCTACGCCCAAAGTGCAGAGCGATATCCAGAAGAACCTCGGCATGGACAAGGCGGAGGTCTTCATCTCCTCCTTCAACCGCCCGAATCTCTATTACGAAATCCGAGAGAAGACCAAGGATGTGGACAAGGAAGTGGTGAAATTCATCAAGAACCACCCCGGGAAATCCGGTATCATCTATTGCCTGAGCCGCAAAAAAGTGGAGGAATTGGCCGTGCTGCTGCAGGAGAACGGCATCCGCGCCCTGCCGTATCACGCCGGCCTGGACTCCAAGACCCGCGTGCAGAATCAGGACGACTTCCTGATGGAGAAGGCGGATATCATTGTGGCGACCATCGCGTTCGGTATGGGTATCGACAAACCGGATGTACGTTTTGTCATCCACTACGACATGCCCAAGAGTCTGGAGGGATACTACCAGGAGACAGGGCGTGCCGGACGCGACGACGGCGAGGGCCTCTGTATCGCTTTCTATGACCAGAAGGACCTGAACAAATTGGAGAAATTCTCCGCCAAAAAGTCGGTTTCGGAACAGGAAATTGTGAAACAGCTCCTCGCAGAGACAGCATCCTACGCGGAGTCCACCAATTGCCGCAGAAAACACCTGCTCCACTATTTCGGTGAGAATTACACGGAGGAGAACTGCCACAATTGCGACAACTGCAACCATCCGAAGCCCAAAATGGACGCTTCCGAGCAGATTCAGCTGCTTTTGGAGGTGATCCTGGCGGTTAAGCAACAGTTCAAGGAGGATCAGATTGTGGATATCATCTGTGGTAACAAGACGACCTCCATCCTGAAGTTCCATCACGAGAAACTGAAACAGTTCGGCGAAGGCATGGACTATGACGCGAAATTCTGGTCCAACGTGGTCCGCGTCTCCATTTTCGACAATCTGATTGTCAAGGATATAGAGAACTACGGCTTGCTTAAAATCACCGACAAAGGCAAGAAGTACATGACCAATCCCTATCCGATCATGGCCATCAAGCCGGTGACGGAGGAGGATGAGGACGACGACGATGCGGTGGATGCGGTCGCTGGCAATGTCGAGGAGGCTTTCGACACCGTGCTGTTCAGCCTGTTGAAAGACCTGCGCAAGACCATCTCCAAGGAGGAGAACCTGCCGCCGTTCATCATTTTCCAGGACCCGTCGTTGGAGGATATGTGCATCCAGTACCCGATCACCATGGAGGAGATGACCCGCGTGGTGGGGGTCGGTCCCGGAAAGGCGCAGAAATACGGCCGTCGTTTCATCGAATTGATCAAGCAGTATGTGGAGGAGAATGAAATCGATCGTCCGCAAGATTTTGTGTTGAAGACCGTCGCGAAGAAATCCGCCAACAAACTCTTTATCATCCAAGGGATTGACCACAAGATCAGCTTCGAGGACATAGCTATCGCGAAAGGACTGGACATGGACGAGCTGCTCACTGAAATCGAGCATATCGTGGCCTCTGGTGCGAAGATCGACATCTCCTACTACATCGACGAGGAGATTGAGGCGTACCATCAGGAAGACATTATCGACTATTTCGCCAATGCCGACACCGACTCCGCGGAGGAGGCGTTGCGCGTGTTGGGCGAGGACGAATACACGCTGGACGAGATCCGCATCATGCGAATCAAGTACCTGTCGGACGTCGGAAATTAATCATTTAATTAGTAATTTGTAATCAGTAATGGAAGAAAATTTCGAAGAGAAGAACGAAGAGTTGAAGAATGAGGTTGTGGAGAACGAAGCAACCGTGGTGGACGAGAAAGGTTTTGTGGTGGAACACGACACGATGGATTCACCGCAGAAAGAGGAAGTCAAGCCGGCGTGCGAGAATAAGTGCGGAAGGGTGCA
Source organism: Bacteroidales bacterium (assembly GCA_016281255.1). Lineage (GTDB taxonomy): Bacteria > Bacteroidota > Bacteroidia > Bacteroidales > WCHB1-69 > F23-D06. The sequence continues at coordinate 4,637 of JAEEIG010000170.1, read as the reverse complement.
CTGGATAGTCGAAGGTTTGCTGGCAGCTGCTGTGATAGCGCTGTTTATCCTGCATTTCGCGGGCGGCAAAAAGCCGGCTGCCGTGGTTCAGAAACCGGCGGAAAAAGGCAACGGCGAGGTCGTTTATATCAATATAGACTCGATTAATGCCAATTATGAGTTGGTTAAGATCTTGACCGACAGTATCGATGCCGAGAAACAGAAACAGGCCGTGGTGTTCCAGAACCGCCAGAAAGCGTTGGAACAGAAAGCCTCCAATTTCGAGAAAAACTACAGCTCCGGTTCTCTGAACGCGCAGCAAGCGCAGTATGCGCAGCAGAGTCTGCAGGAAGAGAGTCTTCGGCTGCAGAACGACTATTCGCAGGCAGTGGAGTCGTTGGAGGCCCGCTACCAGGCTGCTTTGTCGCAGATCGCGGACTCCTTGATGGCCGCCGCCGACCGGGTGAATGCTTCTTACAACGCCTCCTACATCTTCACCTACCAGACAGGAGGGCAACTGTTGTATGCGGATCCCGCACATGACATCACCCAGGAGGTGCTCGACGAGTTGAACAAATCTTTCAAAAAGAAGAAATAATAACCATAGAAGCGATGTCAGAACAGGAGATGAAAAAGGACCGGTCTTTTGGCACAAAACATGTGGTGCTGCTTTGCCTTGCTTTCGGGGCTTTGGCCGCTGCGCTCGCGTTTCTTGCAGTGTCTAACCGCAACCAGAAGCGGCAGGCGGTGGCTGATGAGCAGTCGTTTATCGACAGCCTGCATGTTTTCCCGCCGATCGAATTTGCCGACTCGCTCTATGCGAAGGTCGCGCTCAAAAGTTACGAGGATGATACTCCGCAGATCGAGGTCTATTATGTAAAAGACAGTGCGGGCAACCCGACTTCCGAGATTGCGCACGAGACCCATTACTATCAGAACCATCAGAAGTACATTGACGGGAACCGCGGCGGCGCCACCCGGGAGGGACTCTGGTACGCCTATTACCCGGATGGCACGGTACAGACGATGGGATATTACGAAAACGGCAAGGAGCAAGGGCGTTATACCGTCTATTACTCTAACGGAAACGTCAGATATACAGGTGTTTATGACCAAGGTCGTCAGGTAGGGGAGTGGCGCTTCTATAACGAAGACGGCACATTGTCCCGGACCGAAACCTATTAGCCTACATCCGAATAAGAAGAAATAACAACAATAAATATTATTAATCAAATAAAAAGATACTATGGAATTACCATTTGCAGAAGCGTGGAAAATCAAAATGGTGGAACCCATTAAAAAATCCACACGTGAACAACGCGAAAAGTGGCTTTTGGAAGCCCATAATAACATTTTCATGCTGAAGAGCGACTACGTCTATATCGATCTTCTGACCGATTCCGGTACAGGTGCCATGAGCGACCGCCAGTGGAGCGCGATGATGATGGGTGACGAGAGCTACGGCGGTGCCCGCTCTTTCTACCACATGAAGGATACGATTACGGAACTCACAGGTTTCGACTATGTGATTCCTACCCACCAAGGTCGTGCGGCCGAGAACGTGCTGTTCAGCTACTTGGTGAAACCCGGCATGGTCGTCCCCGGCAACGCCCATTTCGACACCACGAAGGGCCATATCGAGAGCCGTAAGGCTTTCGCCATCGACGTGACGGTCCCCGAGGCATACGACACACAATTGGAGGTGCCGTTTAAAGGTAATGTCAGCTTGGAAAAACTGGAGAAGGTGTTGCAAGAGAACAAGGGCAAAGTTCCGTTTATGGTCCTCACAGTGACAAACAACACCGTTGGTGGTCAGCCGGTTAGCATGCAGAATATCCGCGAAACCTGCGAACTCTGCCACAAATATGGCGTGCCTGTCAATGTCGATAGCGCCCGCTTCATCGAAAACGCATACTTCATCAAGACCCGCGAAAAAGGCTACGAAAACAAGACCCTGCGCGAGATTTGCAAGGAGATGTTCAGCTATGCGGACAGCATGACCATGAGTGCCAAGAAAGACGGTTTGGTCAACATGGGAGGTTTCATCGCCACCAACCGCAAGGATTGGTATGAGGGTGCGAAACTCTTCTGCATCCCGTTCGAAGGCTTCCTGACCTACGGCGGTATGAACGGCCGTGACATGGACGCTTTGGCTGTCGGTTTGAAGGAGAACATCGAGTTTGAGATGGTCGAGACCCGTATCAAACAGGTTCACTATCTTGCTGCAAAGCTCGACGAATACGGCATCCCTTACCAACGTCCTGCCGGTGGTCACGCTATCTTCGTGGATGCCGACAAGGTGTTGACGCAAATCCCGAAAGAGGAGTTCCCGGCTCAAACGCTGACATGCGAGCTCTATCTCGAAGCCGGTATCCGGGCATGCGAGATCGGTTACGTGCTGGCTGACCGCGACCCTGTGACCCGCGAGAACCGCTTCGGCGGCAACGACTTCGTGCGTCTGTGCATCCCGCGCCGCGTCTATACGAACAACCACATGGACGTGATCGCCGCTGCCCTCAAGAATGTCTATGACCGTCGCGATTCCATCAAACGCGGTTTGGAAATCACTTGGGAAGCTGAACTGATGCGTCACTTCACCTGTCAGTTCAAACGTCTTGGCTAACAGTTGGACACGATGTTAATTGTGGGAAATGTCCTCGTTTCAGAGGAACTTATCGACAAATGCTTCTGCTGTGATTTGGAACAGTGCAAGGGTGTTTGTTGTGTGGAGGGTGACAGCGGTGCGCCAATAGCCCCCGACGAAGTGGCTGAACTTGAGGAATATTATCCTGAGTATCAAAAATATATGACCGAAGAAGGTGTCGCCGTGGTGGATAACGGCGGCACTTTCGTTTTCAATGGCGGCGACTCTTTCGATACTCCCTTGATGGAGAGCAATGACGCCTGTGCGTATGCCTTCTTTGAAGATGGCGTGGCGAAATGCGCGATTGAGAAGTGTTTCCGCAGAGGTGAGATCCCATTCAGGAAGCCCATCTCCTGTTATCTCTATCCCGTCAGGGTCAGCAGGGTGGGGGATTACGACGCGTTGAACTACGACCACTGGTCGATTTGCAAGACCGCGGTGGAGAATGGCAACCGCCTGAAGTTGCCGGTCTATCGGTTTTTGAAGGAACCGCTTATCAACAAGTACGGCGAGGAGTGGTATGCCGAATTGGAGGAGATGGTCAGATTGCGGAATGAAAATTCCTGATCCGTCCATATCCATATTTTTGTATCTTTGCAGTTTGAAATAAAATAGAAATAGAATATGAAATTCATCGTATCAAGCGACCTGTTGTATCGCAATTTAAGTGCCATCAGCGGCGTGATGGGAACGAACAGCACCATGCCCATCTTAGACAATTTTTTAGTCTCTATTGAAGGGAACCAGTTGAAACTCACGGCCTCGGATCTCGAGTCCACGATGACATCCGTAATTGAATTGGACAATGTGGAAGGGGAAGGCTCCGTGGCGGTCCCTGCCAAGATTCTGCTTGAGACGTTGAAGTTGATGCCGGACATGCCGTTGGTTTTCGCCATCGACAGTGAGAACAACATCCTGAAGTTCTCTTCCGCGAACGGCGAATATGGCGCACCTTGTTTCCCCAGCGATGAATATCCGACGGTGAAGCCCATCGAGGAGCCCAAGACTTTCTCCATTCGTGCTTCAGTGCTGCAACGTGCTATCAGCAAGACGATCTTCGCCACCGGCAATGATGAGCTCCGTCCCAACATGATGGGTGTTCTGTGCGAGCTCTCTTCTGAAGGCGTCACATTTGTGGCCACAGATGCGCACAAGTTGGTTCGCTACCGCAACACCGAAGTGAAGACCGAGGAGTTCTCCTCCCTCATCCTGCCGAAGAAGCCTATCGCTCATCTCAAGAATATTCTGTCGAATTGCTCTGAGAATGTTCAGGTTGCGTATTCCGAAAACACGCATCATATCCGTTTTGCCTTCGACAATTTCGAGTTGTTTTCCTCTTTGAAAGAAGGCAAATATCCCAATTATGAGTCTGTTATCCCGAAAGAGAATCCGAACGTGCTGGTTATCGGCCGTGATGAGTTCCTGAAATCCATCCGTCGTTTGGGGAATTACTCCAGCCAATCCACCTTCCAGGTTCGTCTCTCTTTGGGCGAGACTGGTCTGAATCTGACGGCTGAGGATATGGATTACTCCTACAAAGGAGCCGAGAACATCCAGTGCGACTATCAGGGCGATCCGATGGAGATCGGCTTCAATTCCCGTTTCTTGCGTGAGATGATCGAGAATATTGACGCCGACACCATCCAGATGTCGTTCTCAAAGCCGCAGCGCGCCGCTTTGATATCTCCCACGGTCCAGCATGACGAGAACGAGGATGTGTTGATGCTGATTATGCCGGTGATGTTGAATTAACCTCGGCTTTGAGCTAACGTCCAACAGCAAAAAAAAGGAAAACCGAGTTGTCGCGGCCGCGAGGCTGAGGAAAGTCCGGGCAACGCAGAGCACCATACTTCCTAACGGGAAGGCGCGCGCGAGCGTGACAGACAGTGCAACAGAAAGGATACCGCCCGCTTGTCGGGTAAGGGTGAAAACGTGAGGTAAGAGCTCACGCCGCCGTCAGTGATGCCGGCGGGGGTAAACCTTATGGGTTGAAAGACCAAATAAACCGGGGCTT
>JAEEIG010000169.1 GCA_016281255.1 Bacteroidales bacterium | reverse complement strand
GGAAAGGCGGCCTTTGCCGTACAAGGCTTTGATGTCGACGGGGACCTCCACGTAGGCGGCCTCCATGTTCTCGTTTTGGATGATCCCCGCGTCGAATTCCATCCGTCGGGCCGCCCGCTCCTGTCTGTAATATTCCTCGAACTTCTGTCTTAACGCTCTTTCGTCGTCGATTGTCTTGCGCAGAGCCTCCAACCGTTCGGCATTCGGCGAATGCTCGAACCAGAGGTGCAGGTAGCCGCCACGGCCGTACTTCTCGCGCAGGTGCTGCACCATCCGCTCGTAATGCCCCTCCTTGTCCAATTCGGGATAGTGTTCCATGCCGTACTGCACGGTGCGGCGGACGATGGTGTCGGGGTCGATGAAGCGGTCGGCCTCGGCCACGATGCGCCCGTAGAGACTGCGCGGTGCGTGGTCGGAGGAGGCACGGTGGTCCTCCACGGCTTCCGCCATCGTCTGCAGTTGGCTTCCCGAGAACCACTTCCGCAATTCGTTGTCGGCGAGCAGCATCCGCGCCGACACTTCGTGGTGGTGTTCCCGTCCCTCGCACAGCCCGATGTCGTTGTAGGCGGCGATGACATAGACCATCTCCGCATCCACGTCCAGCTGCGCCGCCAAATCCATGCTTTGCGAAATCACCATGCGCACATGGTCGCGCCGGTGCGCCTTGTCGAACTCGTCGTACAACGGGATGATGTGCGCCTCGACGTGTTTGCGGATTTCCGGGGTAACGGAGAACTCTTTGCTATCAGATTGGTGGTTCATATAACGTTCTTCTATTGTTCCGTACATTGAAAATGTTCGTGGTAAACTAATTGGCGAGAAATTTGGCGGCAAAAGTACAAAATTTAGGGACGGACACATGGAGTTGCGGATAAATTCTGTTGTTTTTGCTGTATCTTTGCGGCATGTTTATAGATGGACAGAAGAGTTATGCTGACAATTTGTCATATATCAGTCGTTGGCAATGTTTTTGCAAAAGGGAAAGCGTTTTACAAATGAAAGGAGAAAAAAAACAATGAATCCCAATAACTTAACAATCAAAACCCAAGAAGTGATTGGCAATGCCCAGATGCTGGCGGCGCGCAATCAGAACCAGCAGGTCGATTCGCTGCACATCCTCAAAGCTATGCTTGACACGGATGATAACGTGATCCCCTTCCTGCTGAAGAAACAGTCGTGTAACCCGCAGACCCTCAAGGCTGCGGTGGAGCGCGAAATCAACCGGCTGCCCAAAAGCAGCGGCAACGAAATCTATCTCGGCGGCACCACACAGACTGCCATGCAGAAAGCCGCCATGTTCTGCGACGCTTCCGGCGACGAGTACATGGCTTTGGAGCATCTGCTCTACGGTGTCTTCATGGCCGGCGGTCAGGCGGCTCAGATGCTGAAGGACGCGGGAGTCACTGAAAAGAGTCTCAAAGCCGCCATCGCAGAACTTCATAACGGCAAGAAGGTGACCGGCGAAAGCTCCGAGGAGACCTACAACGCCCTCAACAAGTATGCCAAGAACCTCAACGACATGGCGCGCAAAGGCAAACTCGACCCCGTGATCGGTCGTGACGAGGAGATCCGCCGTGTGCTGCAGATTCTGTCGCGCCGTACCAAGAACAACCCGATTCTGATCGGTGAGGCCGGTGTCGGTAAGACCGCCATCGCGGAAGGCCTGGCCCAGCGTTTGGTCAGCGGTGATATTCCGGAGAACCTGAAATCCAAGAAGTTGTACTCTTTGGATATGGGTGCTCTGATCGCCGGCGCCAAGTACAAAGGCGAGTTCGAGGAGCGTCTGAAGAGCGTTGTCAACGAGGTGATCGAGTCCAACGGCGAAATCATCCTCTTCATCGATGAAATCCACACTCTCGTGGGTGCGGGTGCGTCGGGAGAAGGGGCCATGGATGCCGCCAATATCCTGAAACCCGCCCTGGCTCGTGGCGAGCTGCGCTCCATCGGTGCCACGACGTTGGATGAGTACCAGAAGTACTTCGAGAAAGACAAAGCTTTGGAACGCCGTTTCCAACCCGTAAAGATCGAAGAACCAGATAAATACAGTGCCATCTCCATCCTTCGAGGCTTGAAGGAGCGTTATGAGAACCACCATCAGGTGAAGATCATGGACGAGGCTATCATCGCCGCTGTGGAGCTGTCGCAGCGTTACATCGGCGACCGCTTCCTTCCCGACAAGGCTATCGACTTGATTGACGAAGCCGCTGCCAAGCTGAAACTGGAGATCAACTCCGTGCCTGAGGAACTGGATGACGTGCAACACCGTATCTCCCAACTCGAAATCGAACGCGAGGCGTTGAAAATCGAGAAGGACGAGACAAAAGTGGCGCAATTGAGCAAAACAATTGCCGAATTGCAAGAGAAATGCAACACTCTTTCCACCAAATGGCGCAGCGAGAAGGAAATTATGGACAAAATCCAGCACTGCAAGGACGAAATCGAAGCTTATAAGTTAGAGGCCGCCGAGCAGGAACGTCAGGGCAATTACGGCCGTGTGGCCGAACTGCGCTACGGGCTCATCAAGAGCGATGAGGACAAGATCACGCAATTACAGAGCGATTTGGAGAAGTTGCAAGGCGACAATGCCTTGATCGACGAGAAGGTTACCGCCGACGACATCGCCGAAGTGGTGGCGCGTTGGACCGGCATCCCCGTCAACAAGATGATGCAGAGCGAGAAATCGAAACTGCTGCACTTGGAAGAAGAGCTGCATAAACGAGTCATCGGTCAGGATGAAGCTATCACAGCCGTTTCCGATGCCATCCGCCGCAGTCGTGCCGGCTTGCAGGATGCCCGCAGACCGTTGGGATCGTTCATCTTCATGGGCACCACGGGTGTCGGTAAGACCGAATTGGCCAAGGCGTTGGCAGAGTATCTGTTCAATACGGAGGAGGCTATGACCCGTTTCGACATGAGCGAGTTCCAGGAGTCCTATTCTGTCTCCCGGCTTATCGGTTCGCCTCCCGGATACGTCGGCTACGACGAGGGCGGCCAGCTCACCGAGAAGGTGCGCCGGAAACCCTACTCCGTGATCTTGTTCGACGAAATCGAGAAAGCGCATCCGGATGTCTTCAACGTGCTGCTGCAAGTGCTTGACGACGGACGACTTACCGACAATAAAGGGCGTGTGGCGGACTTCAAGAACACCATCATCATCATGACCTCCAATCTCGGATCCAACATCATCCAGGAAAACTACTCCAAGACGAACGGCATGTCGGATGAAGAGGTTTTCCAACGCACGAAGTCAGAACTGAACGAGTTGTTGAAGAAGACCTTGAAGCCGGAATTCCTGAACCGTATCGACGAGATTGTGATGTTCCAGCCGCTGTCTAAGCGCGAAATCAAGGATATTATCAACCTGCAATTGAACAATTTGAGCAAACTGTTGGAACAGAAGGATTTGAAGATCGAATTCAGCGATTACGCGATGAAGCTGTTGGCCGATTTGGGCTACGATCCGATGTTCGGCGCACGTCCGCTGAAGCGTGTCATCCAAAAGCAGATCATGAACGAGCTCTCGAAGCTCATCCTCTCCGACAACATCGGACCCGGCGACACCATCATGGTGGATTCCATAGAAGACGGCAAGTTCATCTTCTACAAGAAGTAAGAAAAAAGCGGCGATTTTCGCCGCTTTTTTTGTTTCTATTCGATAATCAGTTCTTTCCAGCGCACTTTCGGAACGATGTGTGTGCCGTTTTCGCGGTAGTAGGCGTGGCTTTCGTCGGCGGAAATCTCCTTCAACCGAATTTCCTCGCCTCCCTTGCCGATGGCGAGGATGAGTACAGGCGGGTAGGGGAGCGCGAATTCTTCTTCGACCTTCTTAGCGTTGAACGCCCCGATAATGATACCGTTATAGCCCAACTCGACCGCTTTCAGCAGCATGCTTTGCGCTGCGATGCCCACATCCACGTGAAGCATTTTGCTTTCGGGAACCGTGGTGCAAATTATGATGAAGGCTTTCGGTTCGGTGCCCGGAAAAGGCAAGTGCAACTCCGGCAACATGCCTCCCAGCTTGATGGTTTCCAACACTTTTTCTGCACCCGTCTCCTCCGTGACAAGCTTGAACCGCAAAGCCTGCTGGTTCTTGGCGGACGGCAGCAGCGGGTTCACCGCCACAATCTTCTCCAACGTGCTTTCCGAGACTCTGTACGCCTGATCATACCCGCGATAGCTCCGGTTTTTCTTGAACAACGAATCCAAAGAATTGCCGGCGGATTTATAGACCACCTTCTTCTTGCTGTTGTATTCGTCGAATTTGTTCTCTATGTAATTGTCTGCCATTTTTTAGTTTACAGGTTTACAGGCTTACAGGCTCCAGTATGTCATGTTCTTCACCACGTTGCGGTACAATCCTTTGACGTCAACGAAGATGCCGTTGCCGATGGAATGTTGTAGGAAATACTCTTCCGAAAGTTTTTTGTACTCATTGTGTGCGACGGCGAGGATGATGGCATTGTAAGGACCTTCGGGCTGGGCTTTCAGCTCGATGCCATAGCATTTCTTCACCTCTTCGGGATCGGCGAAAGGATCGATGACATCCACGAGGACACCGAAATCCTGCAGTTCGTGGATGATATCGACGACTTTGGAGTTGCGGATGTCGGCCACATTCTCCTTGAACGTGAGTCCCATGACCAGCACGCGGGCGTTCATGGCGGGTTTGCCGGAGGCGATGATCTTCTTGACGACATTCTTGGCGATGTAGCCGCCCATGGAGTCGTTGACGAAACGGCCGGCGGAAATCACCTGTGTGTGGTATTTCAGTTCGGCGGCCTTGTGCACAAGGTAATAGGGATCCACGCCGATGCAATGACCGCCTACCAATCCGGGGAAGAACTTCATGAAGTTCCATTTGGTGCCGGCGGCTTCGATCACGTCGTATGTGTTGATGCCCATGCGGCCGAACAAAATCGAAAGCTCGTTCATCAGGGCAATGTTGACATCGCGCTGGGTGTTTTCAATGATTTTGGCCGCTTCGGCCACTTTGACGCTCGAGGCGCGGTGCACGCCGGGTTGCACGACCAGTTCGTAGGTCTTTGCAATCTGCTCCAGGGATTCGTCATCGCAACCGGAGACAATCTTGACGGTCTTCTCCAAAGTGTGCACCTTCTCGCCGGGATTGATGCGCTCGGGCGAGTAGCCGAATTTGAAATCCGCACCCGCTTTCAGTCCGGAGAGCTGTTCCAGAATCGGCACGCAGTCCTCTTCGGTGCATCCGGGATAAACCGTGGATTCATAGACCACATAGTCCCCTTTTTTCAGAACTTTGCCAACCGACTTCGTGGCGCCAAGCAGTGGCTTGAGGTCGGGCTTGTTGTTCTTGTCGATGGGGGTCGGCACCGCCACGATGTAAAACGTGGCCTTGGCTAAATCTTCCAATGAGGAGGTGAACAAGATATCGGCGTCCTCGAAAACACTGTCGTCCAGCTCACGGCACGGGTCCTTGCCGCCGCGCATCACGTTGAGGTGCTCCTCGTTGATATCGAAGCCGATGACCGATGCCTTGTGTGCGAAGGCCATTGCCAAAGGAAGTCCGACATAACCCAAACCGATCACGCCGATTTTGGCGTTTTTGCTTAAAATTTCATCGTATATAGCCATATTGTTGTTGATTTTCGGATGTTAATGTAGGATTTTGTCCAATTTTTCTTTTTCTTGCAAGGCGGTCTGACAAATGTTGTCATCCATCGCCTCTTTCTTTTTATAGGGGAATAAGGGATTCGTCGATCGGAATTCGGTGCTTAAATCCTTGGTCCTTTCTGCTATGACTCGTTCATAGAAACGTTTTTGTGCTGCAATAGCCTCCCGGCATAGCTCAAGGATGCGGGTCACAGTGACTTCGCCCTCACACAAATAGGGTAGAAGGTTCAATGCGTCATTGAAAGACATAAAAGAGCCGTTTTCATCTGTATAGTCCAGCTGCAATACATGTGCCTCTTTCAACGAGGATGTGTTGCAGATTTGATACCATTGTTCAGTGGTCAGAACGTTTCCGCCGGCGTTAATCCACTGTAATTCAGTGTTGACTTTTAGAATGTCAATCAAGTTTTCCGGTTTGTTGTTGAAGATGCCTTCTGCCAAGATGTAGCAGAGCATCATTTCACGGTAGGCAGCTATGGCCTCCTTCTCTTTGAGGATG
>JAEEIG010000168.1 GCA_016281255.1 Bacteroidales bacterium | reverse complement strand
CGGCATTGTTTCAAATCACTATTCACAAATCACTATTCACAAATCACTATTCACAAATCACTATTCACAAATCACTATTCACAAATCACTATTCACAAATCACTATTCACAAATCACTATTCACAAATCACATTCACACCGTGTATCCGTTCTTCAACAGGAATTCCTTCGCGAGGTTCATGTAGTTGACATGGCCGACGGACTTGATGTCATAGACGGCGATAGGCATGCCGTAGCTGGGGGCCTCGCTCAGGCGCACGGTGCGGGTAATCACGGTGTCGAACACGATGTCGCGGCAGTGGAACCGGACATCCTCGTACACGGAATTTGCCGACTTGTAGCGGTTGGTGTACATCGTCATCAGGATGCCCTCGATGGAGAGGTTGGGGTTCATGTTGGACTGCACAATACGGATGGTGTTGAGCAGTTTGCCGAGACCTTCGAGCGCGAAATACTCGCACTGCACGGGGATGATGACCGAGTCGGAGGCCACGAGGGCGTTCAGGGTCACCAGACCGAGGGAGGGGGCGCAGTCGATGAAGATGAAGTCGAAATCGTTCTTCACGTCGGTGAGGGCGTCCCGCATGCGGTACTCGCGGCGGTCGAAGTTGATCATCTCGATTTCGGCGCCCACAAGATGGATGGTGGCGGGCATCACGAAGAGGTTCGGGGTCTTGGTCTCCACCACGGCTTCGTTGGCCATCTTGCCGTTCACGATGCAGTCGTAGATGCTTACGGTTTTGTCGTCTGGATAGACCCCCACGCCGCTGGAGGCATTGCCCTGCGGGTCGGCGTCGATGAGCAGCACACGGAAATCCAGCAGCGCAAGAGACGCCGCCAGGTTAACGGCGGTGGTGGTCTTCCCCACCCCGCCCTTCTGGTTCACAATGGCTACTATTTTCCCCATTACAGCGAGAGGTCTATGTCGTCAAAGTTGATCCCCATGTCAACATCCTCGTTCTTCTCGAAGTTGTCGTTCTCGAAAAAGTCGTCTTCCTCGGGGACAGTGCCGTTCTCAATGAACTCGATCACGCCGGTGAGCGCGTTTTTGAACTTATCGAAATCCTCCTTGTAGAGGAAAATCTTGTGCTTCTCGTAGAAGAAGTTGCCGTTGTCGGCATTGAACTTGCGCTTGCTCTCGGTGATGGTCAAATACATCTCCTCGTTCCGACTTCTCTTCACATCGAAAAAATAGGTTCTTTTCCCAGCCTTCACTGCCCTGGAGAGCACTTCGTTTTTGTCTTGATTTTCCATAATACCAGATACTTTTATTGATTCATTTCGGACCGCAAAATTACGGATTTTTTGTTACGATGGATATACTATTTTAAATTATTTTCTCTTTTGAGCCTGTTGTTGCTGCTTAATCATCTGAGCCTGTTGTTTTTGGAGCTCTTCCATCTTGAGCTGCCATTTCGATTTCTTCACCGGTTTCTTCATGTTCTCCTGCAGGGTCGCGCGAAGCTTGTTCTCGTCGATGGCCATGCGGAAAATCCACATCTGAAGGAAGGTGAGCAAGTTGAAAAGCAGGTAGTAGTAGGTGAGGGCGGAGGCGAAGTTGTTGAACATGAACAGGAACATGACCGGCATCATATACATCATGATGTTCATCATGCGCTGCTGGTCCTTGTTGCCCTGCGTCGGCGCCATCAGCTTGTTGTTCAGCCAGGTATAGACAATGGTGGCGATGGTCATCAGAATCGTGAAGAGACTGAGGTGGTCGCCGAGCAACGGGACATGGTGCCCGAAATCCCAGATGGAGTCGTAGGTGGAGAGGTCCTCGGCCCAGAGGAACGACTGCTGGCGCAACTCGTAGGCCGACGGGAAGAAGCGGTACATGGCGATGAGGATAGGCATCTGCAGCAGCATCGGCAGACAGCCGCCGGCAGGTTTCACGCCCGCGCTGCGGTAGAGCGACATCGTGGCCTGCTGCTTCTTCATCATGTCCTCGTCTTTCGGGTATTTGGCATTGAGCGCCTCGATTTCGGGCTTCAAAGCGCGCATCTTGGCCGAAGACATATAGGTTTTGTAACTCACCGGCAACACGATGATCTTGATGAAGATCGTGAGAATCAGGATGATGAGTCCGTAGCTCAAACCGTAGGCCTGCAGCCAGTTGAACACCGGGATGATGATGAAACGGTTGATCCAGTGGAGCAGGAAAAAGCCCCATCCCAACGGGACCTGGCGTTCCAGTTTGTTGTCGTACTCCTTCAGCAGACGATACTGGTTAGGACCCACAAACATATACATGTCGAAGTGCCCCTTGTTGAGGTCGCTCACCTCGAAATCCAAGTCGGCGGAGCAATCCTTCAGCACCTTGGCCTCTTTCTTGTCCGGGACTTGCACTTCCAATGTGCCGGAAGTGAAGGGGACGTCCTTCGTCACCAAACAGGTGGTGAAGAACTGCTGTTTGAAGGAGACCCACTTCAGCGGCGAGGTGAAATCCTTCTTGTCGGCCTTGCGCTCGTCCAAGTTCTCGACTTCGTCGCTGTTGTCCATATAATATATAGAGGTGATGTTCTTCTCATAGTCATAGTTTTTCTCCACGCATTTGGGCTGCGCATCCCACTGGAGGGTGAAGCTGCGGCGGTTCGGGTAGAGATAGGGCTCCATGTTGACGATATTGATCTGGTAATCAAACTTGTAGTCGTCATTGGAGAAGGTGTAGAGATACTCGATGTAGGACTTTTGGTCGAGCACTTGGCATTGCGCGGAGTCGGCGCCGGCATTCGGGTAGATGCGCAGAGAGAGTTTGTTGTGTTTCCCATCCACAACCAGTTCGTCGGCATTGGCCACAAAGTAGCAGTCGGCGGTGGAGATTTCGGTCTGGTCGCGGAGCATCAGCTTCATCGCCATGGCGTTGCTGCCGCCCTCGTAGATGACGAGCGGTTCCTTTTCGGCGCCTTTGGGGGTGTAGCGATAGACATCCTTGAGCTGTATCTCCTTGAGATAGCCGCCCTTCTTGCTGAAACGGTAGAGGGCCTTGGAGGTTTCCACCGTATAGTCGCCCCGGTCATCGACTTGGGCATTGGAGAACCGCTGGGCGGGGGTGAGGGCCGGACTGGCGGGTGTGGCGGTCCGGGCGGTATCCGACTGTGCATCGAGGGAGAGCGTTTTCGCGCTTTCGGCGGATTCTTTCTCCATTTCTTCCAACATCTGCGCCTCTTGCGCTGCGCGTTGCTTCTTCACTTGGTTGGTCTGATAGAAGCTGAAGCCCAGAAACAGGGCGAAAATCAGCAGCAGACCGATGACTGTATTCTTATCCATTTTTCAAATTTAAATTGGCGGCAAAAGTACAAAAAAAATCGG
>JAEEIG010000167.1 GCA_016281255.1 Bacteroidales bacterium | reverse complement strand
TCCAGCCCCAGATGCCGATGCGGTCGCCGTCCACGTAAGACTGCTTCTTGAGCCAGTTGGCCGCGGCAATCTGGTCGATGGCCTCGTACTTGCCCATCTGCTGGTAGATCACCTTCTTGAAGGCGTCGCCGCGGGTGGCCGTGCCTCTGCCGTCGAAGCAGACGCTGATGTAGCCGTGCTGCGCCAACATCTGGTAGAAGGCCAAATCCATGGCGCTACTGTAGGCGTTCTCCACCTGCTGGGAGCCGGGACCGCCGTAGCAGTTCATCATCACCGGGTATTTCTTGGAGGGGTCGAAGTCGGCGGGCTTCATCATCCAGCCGTAGAGCGTCACACCGTCTTCGGTGGTGAAGCTGATGATTTCGCGCTTCACGAAACCGTACTCGTCCATCGTGTTCTGCACCATCTGGTTGTCGTTCAGCACGCGCAACTCCTTGCCCGTTTTGTCGTTGATGGTGTATTTCGGCAGGGTGTTCAGGTCGGAATACTGCAAGCGGTAGTAGTTGCCGTTCGGACAGAACTCCGTACTCGCCCAACCGTTGCCGGCAGTCAGAAGCTGTTTCTTTTGCTTTTTGCCATCATAATTGATGACGTAGAGGTCACGATTGAGCACGCCCGATTCATTCGAGAGGTAGTAAATCTGCTTTTTTGCTTCATTAACATATTGGATTTCATTGACTTCCCACTCTCCAGAGGTGAGTTGGACGAGGGCGCCGCCAAACATTAGTTTGTAAATGTGGTTGAAGCCGTTACGCTCGGAAGTGACGATCATGGAGTTGTTGTCGGCAAGGAAATAGTAGTTGTCGGTCACGTCCAACCACTTATCGTTTTTGTCGGTATAGATGATGTCCTGCGCCTTGGTGACGGTATTGTAGCGGATGAAGTCGAGCTGGTTCTGGTGGCGGTTGAGTTTCAGCACGACGGCGTCGCGGCTGTTGGGCAGCCAATAGACACGCGGGAAGTAGCAGGTGCTGGTGTCGCCGAGGTCGAGGCGGGTGTCGGTTCCCGTGGCGAGGTCGTAAATGTGGACCTCCACGAGGGAATTGTCCTCACCGGCCTTCGGGTATTTGTACTTGAAATCCGTGGGATAGAGCTCGTCGTACATCGGGATGGTGTATTCCTTGACGCGGCTCTCGTCGAAGCGGAGGTAGGCGATCTTGCTGCCGTCGGGCGAGAAAGAAGCGGCCTGCGACATGTCGAGTTCCTCCTCATAGACCCAGTCCGCGAATCCGTTGAGGATGTGGTTGGGGTTGCCGTCGCGGGTGATGCGGGTCACCTTGCCCGTGGTCAGATCCTGACAGTAGAGGTCGCACTCGCGGGCGAAGAGCACCTTTGTGCCGTCCTTGGAAAGTTCCGCGAAACGCAGCATGTGCGCGGTATCTGAAATAGGCGTAAGTTTCTTGCTTTCAATATCATAGAGATAATAGTGTGCCAGCGACGAACGTCTGTAGATGCTCTCCATGTCGAAGGCGAGCATGATCTTTTTCTCGTCGGCCGAGAAGCTGTAGTCGCTGATGCCGGCCACGCTGAGCTTGCCTTTACTGGCGGCCGTCAGGTCCTCATGCGAGAGGATGATTCCGGCCACAGATCCGTCGCTAAAGTGATGACGCTCAATACCGGCGCGTTTGACCACCGTATAGTCGTCGCTCACGGGCATCGCCGTGTAGCCCGCCACACCGCGGGGATAGAACAGGTATTTCTCCCAGATTTCCTCAACGGTGACCTTCTTGGTTTGAGAAAAGCCGCAAACGACTGATAACAAAAGAATTAATGTACAAAACAGTGATTTCTTCATACTTGATAATTTATAAAGACAAAAAAAACATTTATTATTTCAAGTTAAAAAAACAGGCTAAAAGCACTTGGACAATTGGAAATACAAATCGGTGAAAACCAGCGCGGAATTGCCGTTCCGGGAGATGTGGTAGCAGGCCTCGTTGCAGAGTTCGGTCATGTTGGAAATCTGCTTCAGCTGCAGTGTCCCGCGGTATTTGTCGATGACCTTCTGCTCCTGGTGGGTCACCTTCAGCATTCCCTGGTGGTTGGAATTCTGCATCAGGATATTCCGCAACATGCGCAACATCAGCTGCAGGAACTGTTTCTGGTACTCTCTCCCCTGCCCTGTCACTTCGTTGAAGACCTCCTGCGCCTGGTCGTACTGCACGGCGTTCAAGGGACTGCGCTGCGCCAGTGCCACAATGCTGTCGAACACCGTCTCAAACTGCTGCAGCATAAGGGTTTGCTCTTCATTGTCGGTGGCGATATGGATGGCCTTGTTGTAGTTGCCGTCGGCCAGAACCGCAATATCCGAGGCTTGCTCTTCCGTCAGTTCGGGATACTGCAGCCGCAATTTCCCCGCAATCTCTGCATCCGTCAGACGCGGGATCTTCACCAACTGCGTACGCGAGAGGATGGTGTTCAGGATTTTGTCGGGTTCTTCCGAGATGAGGATGAAGACGGAATTGGGTTCGGGTTCCTCCAGCGTTTTCAGCAGCTTCGGGGCGGCCAGATGGTAGAGGCGATCGACGCACCAGAGGATATAGACCTTGTATCCGTCCTGATGGGAGCGCATGTTGTTGTGGTGCAGGATGTCGGAACAGTCGCGGGTGTTGATGGTGGCCTGCTTGTTCTCGCCGTCCAGTTCCCCCAGCCAGCCCTGGATATCGACATGGAAGTCGTTTTTCAGCACAAATTCCTTGAATTCGGGGGCCAGTTGTGCCGAATCGGGGTCCTTTTTGACGGATTTGGTGATACAATTCGGGAAATAGAGGTGCAGATCGGGGTGCGAGAGCTTGGCGAACTGCTTGCAGGAGGGGCACTCGCCGCAGGAGTCGGTTTCACCGGGGTTCTCGCAGCAGAGGTACTGTCCCAACGCGACCGCCAGGGCCAGCGCATGACTGCCGGGCTGTGCGAGGAAGAACTGCGCATGCGCCGCACGTCCGGCACGCACAAGATCAATGAGTTTCTGTTTCAGGGCAGCATCCGCCAAGACATCTTTAAATTGCATGGTATCGATGTTTTAGTGTCTGATTTTCTGTAACCAAGAGCTGTCGTTGGTATTCTCGTAAGTATCCAATTTATAGAAGAGCTCCTCCAAATCGGAGGCATGGAGCAGCAGCGAGTGATGGAAGGGGCGCAGAAACCCCTCTTCCATGAACTTGTCCAGCTGTTTGATCAGGTAGTCGTAGTAACCCATATAGTTATAGATGACAATGGGCTTTGTGTGCATGCCCAATTGGGCGTCGGTGACCATTTCGAAAAGTTCGTCCATGGTGCCGTAGCTGCCGGGGAAAACCACGAACGCGTCCGAACGTTCCTCCAGAAGCTGTTTTCGCTCGCTCATGGTCTTCACCAGGATCATTTCGGTGAGGTTGGTGGCCAGCACCTCGCCCTGGGTGAAGAAGTCGGGAGCCACCCCGATGACCTTCCCGCCCTTCGAGAGGCAGGCGTCGGCCGCCGCCCACATCAGACCGATGGAGCCGCCGCCGTAGTAGAGGGTCAGCGACTTCTGGGCGCACATTTTCCCGAAACGCGCCGCCTCGCGCGCATAAACGGGGTTGTTTCCGGCGGAAGAGCCGCAATAGAGAGCTAATGACTGGTATTTCATAAGATGTCGAAATTCGTTAATGTATGATAAAATATGGAGATGAGCAGGTAACCGAAAATGATTAACGGAAATGCACCTAACTTAAAGACTATGAACAGGATGACGCCGACCAAGAGGATAAGGTAGCGGGCGATATTCATGCGGGTGAGCTTGAAATCCTTGAACTTCAGGGAGACCATGGTGATGGGGCTCACCAGCAGAATGGCGAAGAAGAGGGCGAAACAGACGACCACCCAAAAGTTGTGGAGGATGGCGACATGCTCGGAGGCCGCGGGGATGAAGCCGAGGAAGAGGGCGTTGGCCGGGGTGGGCATGCCGATGAACTTGTCCGTCTGGTTGGTGTCGAGGTTGAATTTGGCGAGGCGCACTGCCGAGAGGGCGGGCACAAGGAAGACCAGGTAGGTAAGGTGCGAGACGAAGGGGGTCTGCGCCGCCGGCGGCATCTGGAAATAACAGATGGTCAGCCACTTGTAAACGATCATCGTGGGTGCCACCCCGAAGGAGACCACATCGGAGAGGGAGTCGAGCTCCTTGCCGATGGCGGAGGTCACATGCAGCAGACGTGCGCTGAGGCCGTCGCAGAAGTCGAAAATGGCGGCCATCACGATCCATATCGCCGCGAAGGTGAGATTGCCGTTCAGCGACGACATGATGGAGAAACAACCGCACACGAGGTTCAGGCACGTGATGGTGTTGGGGATATGCTGTTTGATGTTTATTTTTGACATTTTTTCGGGTTGTTCATCTTATCCAGGGTTTCGCTTCGCGCTTCCCTCTTCGTCCAGGGGTTTCGCTTCGCTCACCCCTGGCTACCATGCTCTTGCCCCTACGGGGCTGTTCAAGGAATATTTTTTTAACATTAACCTTTTAACTACTTAAGGACCCAATAGGTCGTGTTGATGCCCTTGGCAAACCGTTCCGCCTCGTCCTCGGTGTCGAAGACGCCGATGCAGACACGGAGGTTGGTGACGCCGTCCTGCTTGAGGATCTTCGGGGAGTATTGGTCGAGTTTTTTCTGACGGATGTGGCGGATCACGTCGCTCTCGTTGGGGAAGCTGCCGGCGATGGCGTAGTAGTGTCCCTTTTCGAAGCGTATGTAGTCGTACTTGCCGTCAGAGGAGTGCTTGATGGCCGCCGGGGCGTGGGTCACGGGCTCGGGTTCCGGTTCGGAAGCCGTCTCCACGGGCGAATCATGATCTGCCCCTGCAGGTTCCGGTTCCGTCACCTCTTCAAAAGTGGCGGCCGGCTCCGTGGTCTCTTCAGGCGCAACCTCTTGCTCCACAGGATGTTTCTTCTCTTGCCACTGATGGTAATAGTCTATGAGCTTTTCCTTGAAGACGAAGCCCAGTGCGGTCAATGCGGAGAGCAACAACAACAGAATCCACAACCATGCGAGACGATGCTTCTTCTTTTCAGGTTCATCGACGTCGTCATCGTCGTCATCATCATCGTCGTCGTCGTCATCGTCGTCATCGTCATCGTCGTCATCGTCATCGTCGTGAATGGGCGAATCATTATTCGCCCCTACGGGTTCGGCAACGGGTTCGGGTTCAGCGACGGGTTCGGGTTCGGCGACGGGTTCGGGTTCAACGACGGGTTCGGGTTCGGCGACGGGTTCGGGTTCAGCGACGGGTTCGGGTTCAGCAACGGGTTCGGGTTCAGCGACGGGTTCGGGTTCAACAACGGGTTCGGGTTCAGCGACGGGTTCGGGTTCAACAACGGGTTCGGGTTCAACAACGGGTTCGGGTTCCGCGACGGGTTCGGGTTCGGCGACGGGTTCGGGTTCCGCGACGGGTTCGGGTTCGGCGACGGGAACGGCGGGGATCTCGAAATGTTTGAGGTCTATGGGTTCCAGACCTTCAAACTGGCTGTTCAGCTGGGGGATGACGGCACTCTCGAAGGTGATATTGCCTTTTTTGTCGAGCATGAAGGAGCCGAAGTCCTCGTATGCCACCGATTTGTTGTGCTGCAGAGCGGCCAACAGCTCGCTCACCCATGCGGTGATCTGCTCGTTGGCTTCGGTAAAGAGGCACTGTTTCTCGCGACTGATCAGATTGGAAAGCGCGAAGTTGTTCTCTTCGCTGTCCTTCTGTTCGAAAACCACTTCATTATAAGGCGGTTGTATGACGTTCCCCTCCAACGCGGCATGTCGCAGCTGGAGTCGGAACGAACCTAATCGTTCGATGAAGACATAGTCTTCTTTCTGGAGGGTTTTGATGATGTAGTCTATCATTTGGTTTACGATTTTCGATTTAGGCCCCTACACTGCGCTTCGCTTGTGAGGGTCGGTTCGGTCCCCACACTGCGCTTCGCTTGTGTGGGGTTAATTGCGCTTCGCGCGTGTTGCCTCTCCGAGGCTGTTCAAGGAATCATTTTCATACTACTGCCCCGTCCTTCGACCGAGGCGCTTTCTTTAGCTGCTAACTGCTAACTTCGCAAGGTCCTCCGGGGTATCGACCCCGATGCCTTGGTAGTCGCATTCGAGGGCGCGGATGGTGTAGCCGTTTTCGAGCCAGCGGAGTTGTTCGAGTTTCTCGCTGTTTTCGAGTTCGGAGGTGGGGAGTTGCACAATCTGCTTCAGCACACCGTAGCGGTAGGCGTAGATGCCGATGTGACGGTAATAGCTCTTCGGCGGCGTTCCCCCGTCACGCAGAAAGGGGATCGGCAGGCGGCTGAAATAGAGCACCTTGCCGTTCTTGGCCTTCACCACCTTGACCACATTCGGGTCATTCAGCAGCTTTTCGTCGTTGAAGGGGTTCACCAACGTGGCGATCTGCACGGAAGAGTCCTCGAAGGCACTGGCAAGCAGGTGTATCTCCTTCGGGGAGATCAGAGGCTCGTCACCTTGGATGTTGATCACCACGTCGTGGTCATCGGGATGCATCGACTGTGCCGCCTCGCCGCATCTGTCGGTGCCTGAGGCGTGGTCGGGCGAGGTCATCACCACATCACCTCCGAAGCCGCGCACGCAATCCGCGATGCGTTCGTCGTCCGTGGCCACGGCAAGTCCCTTGACTTCGGACGACTGCACACGTTCATAGACCCATTGCACCATCGGCTTGCCATGGATCAGGGCCAACGGTTTGCCGGGGAAACGCGAAGAGGCGTAGCGGGCGGGAATAATGCCGAAAACGTTGAAATCCCTCATCTTTATTTGAACAATCCGTACAATTCGGTATCAATCTTCTCGATAATCACCCCGAAATCCTCGGGACGCTCGGCGAACTTCAACTTGTTGACATCCACCACGAGGAGCTTGCCATCGGTATAACTTTCTATCCAATTGTTATACAGTTTGTTGAGATTCTCCAAGTAGGACAAGCTGATATCGCCCTCGTAGGCGCGACCGCGCTTGAGAATCTGCGAGATGAGCGTCTCCACGTCGGCTTTGAGGTAGATGAGGAGATCCGGCGGTTGCAGGAACTTCTTCATCAGCTCGAAGAGGGAGGCGTAGTTCTCGAAATCGCGGGAAGCCATCAGCTCCATCCGGTGCAGGTTGGGGGCGAAGATGTAGGCATCCTCATAGATGGTGCGGTCCTGGATCACGTCCTTCTTGCGCTGACGGATGTCGAGCACCTGACGGAAACGGCTGTTCAAAAAATAGATCTGGATATTGAACGACCAGCGTTGCATATCCTGATAGAAACTGGCCAGATAGGGGTTGTCCTCCACGCTTTCGTAGAGGGCGTCCCAGCCATAGTGCTTGGCCAGCATTCCTGTTAGGGTTGTTTTTCCGGACCCGATATTTCCGGCGACGGCTATATGCATTTCTTTAATGGTTATGGGTTATGGGTTATTGTGATTAGTGATTAGTGATTAGTGATTGGTGATTAGTGATTGGTGATTGGTGATTGGTGAGTTGGGGCGATGAATGTCTTCTAATTCCTAATTCTCTCGGTTCGGGTGGCGTGGATCACCAGGTAGCAGCACAATCCGACGAACATCACGATGGCGAGGACGTTGTACATCGGCGAACCGATGTAGTCGTTCATGAAAGTGGGTTCGACACCGGCGTATTTGAGGATGGCGCTGAGGACACCCATGATGGCACCGCCGGCGAGCAGACCGGAGGCGAGGAGCGTGCCTTTCTCGGCGCGTTGTTTGTTGACGGCTTCGTCTTTGCTGCGGGTCTTCACCAACCAAGCGAGGAAACCGCCCACGAGCAACGGCAGGTTGAGCTGCAACGGGATGAACATGCCGAGGGAAAAGGCCAATGCGGGGACGCCGATGACATCCAACAGGATAGCCAGCACGGCACCCACGATGTAGAGAATCCACGGGGTGGATCCGCCGTACATCATCGGCTCGATGATGGCCGCCATGGCGTTGGCCTGCGGAGCCACCAATGCGTTCTCACCCGTATATCCGTAAGTCTTGGAAAGCAACATGATGACAGCGCCGACCGTCAGCGCCGAGACGAAAGTGCCCACGAACTTGAAAGCTTGCTGTTTGAAAGGCGAGGTGCCGATCCAGTAACCGACTTTCAGGTCGGTGATGAAACCGCCGGCCATGGAAAGCGCGGAACAGACGATGCCGCCCACCACCAAGGCGGTGATGATGCCCGTGGCGCCGCTCAGACCGACAGAAGCGAGGATGAACGAGCTGAGGATCAGCGTCATCATCGTCATGCCGGAGACCGGGTTGGTGCCGACCGTGGCGATAGCCGTGGCGGCGACGGTGGTGAACAGGAAGGCGAAGAGGAAGACCACCAACAGGGCCACAAGCACCTGTTTGAGGTTCATCTGCATGCCGCCGAGGAAGAAGAAGAGCACCATCATGAGGATCACGGCCAAAAAGCCGAAAAGGATGATCTTCATGGAGAGGTCGCGCTGGGTGCGCACCACCTCGCTCTTCTCACCGGCAGACTTGCCGGCTTTCACGGCCACGCCGATGGATTTCTTGATGACACCGGCGGATTTGATCACGCCGAGTATACCGGCCATGGCGATACCGCCGATACCGATGTAACGTACATATCCTGAGAAGATCAAGTCCGGGTCAAGAGTACTCATGGCCGTGGCCACACCATCGACCTCCACCATGCCATAGTGGCCCAACAGCGGGGTCAGCACCCACCAGGAGAGGGCGGAACCGGCGCAGATGATGGCCGCGTATTTGAGTCCGATCAGATAGCCCGTACCCAACAGGATGGATTCGGCACTCATCTTGAAGACGAACTTATGGTTCATGGCCAATTGTTCCCCCCAGCCCGTCATGCGGGTGGAGATGGTGTCGGCCCAGAAATGGAAAGTGGTCATCAGGAAGTCGTAGAGACCGCCCACCAAGCCACTGATCAGCAACAGTTTGGCTTGGTTGCCGCCCTTCGCGCCCGACACGATGATCTCCGTGGTGGCGGTAGCCTCCGGGAAGGGGTATTTGCCGTGCATGTCGGAGACGAAGTATTTGCGGAACGGGATCAGGAAGAGGATGCCGAGGAAGCCGCCGAGCAGGGACGACATGAAGATCTGGAAGAAATTGACCTGGATCTCCGCACCTGCCACAGGGTTGGTCTCCTTGATGATGTAGATGGCCGGCAGGGTGAAGATGGCACCCGCCACAATCACGCCGGAGCTGGCGCCGATGGACTGGATGATCACGTTTTCCGACAGCGGGCTCTTGCGTTTGGCGATGGTGGAGATCCCCACGGCGATGATGGCAATCGGGATGGCCGCCTCGAACACCTGACCGAAGCGCAGGCCGGAATAGGCCGTGGCGGCGGAAAAGATGACCGCCATCAGGATGCCCCAGAAGATGGTCCAGGCATTCAGTTCGGGATATTTCTTGTCACTCAAAAGGATAGGCTTATATTCTTCGCCCTCCTTGAGCTCCCGATACGCGTTTTCGGGAAGCTTGATTTCGTTTTCGGGTTGTTCAATTGTAGTTTTTTCTTCTTCCATATTACTAAATTTCAATTATTTAACCTCTTTCACAAAGCATTTTCCGACAGATCCGCAGGGCGGGAATCCCCCTCTCTGCTCTCCATCGAAAAACAACCTGCAAAAATAAAAAAATAGATTGAAACAAGGAAAAGAAAATATCAACACCATTTGCAACAAACGCGAAGACAGGCAGGCCTTCAGGTCTGCCTGTCTTATCGTTCGAACCATTTCAGTAATTTCATCTTCCACTCTCCGGCTTTTCCGGTATATGGGTGCTCGCGCAGGGGCAGATTGAACCATGTGCGGCCCTTGAGGACGGTCTGCGGGTGGGTGAACTCGCGGAAGCCCCATTCGCCGTGGTAGGCGCCCATGCCGGAGTGGCCCGTGCCGTTGAATGGCACTCCCTTGACCATCAGGTGGATGCAAACCTCGTTGATGCAGCCGCCGCCGAATTGCTGGGTCTGCATGGTGCGGTTCGCCCATCGCATATCCTTGGTAAACAGGTACATCGCCAACGGATGCTCGCGCCCGGCAATCATCTCCATCAACGCGTCGATTTCCGCGTCCGGAAAGGGTACCACGGGCAGCAACGGACAGAAAAGCTCGTGCATCACGATGTGCTCGTCCTGGTTTACGGGATAGATGACGGTAGGCGCGTACTTGCAGCGCTCCCTGTCGCCGACACCGCCATAGACGATGCGGTCGCGGTATTCGTCCGCCAGTTTCGCGCACTTGTCGTATGCGGCCTCCGTGATGAGTCTGGGATACTCCTCGTTCGCAACCGGATGCTCGCCGATCTGCTTCGTGAAGGCCTTTTTCAACTCCTCCAGGAAGGGTGCCGCCACCTCTTCGGCCACGGCTATCTGGTTGATGTCGATGCAGATCTGTCCGGCATTGCAGAGCTTGAAGAAGGCGATTTTGCGGGCCGCGTCCTTCAGGTCGGCATCCTTGCGCACGACGCACCAGTTGCCGGTCTCGCCGCCCAGCTCCAGCGCCACGGGGGTGAGGTTCTTGGCGGCTTCCGCCATCACATGTTTGCCGACGGAAGGCGAGCCGGTGTAGAAAATCTTGTCGAAGCGCTGCGCGAGGCACATATCCGCCACGTCGTGACCGCCGTCGATGAGGGTGACGTACTCGGGCGGGAAGACCTCCGCGAAGAATCGTTTCATCACGGCCGTGCAGGCCGCCGACTTGCCGCTGGCCTTCACCACCACGGTGTTGCCGCCGCACATCGCCGCCGCCACCACGCCAATGGTGAGCAGAACCGGGAAGTTGAACGGGCTGATGACCAGCGACACGCCGTAGGGCATCTTATAGACTTTGGTGACTGTGCTCGGGAAGCACATCAGGCCGCTGAAATGGCGTTCCGGGCGTGCCCAACGCCGCAACCCCCGAATCATCTCGTTGATTTCCACAACGACAGGCCCCACGTCGCAGAGAAAAGCCTCCACGCGGCTCCGTCCGAGGTCTGCGGTAAGGGCATCCTCAAACTCAGTGGCGTGCGCGATGACCGCCGCCTTCAGCTTCTTCAATTGTTGTATCCGCCATTTGACAGGCAACGTCACGCCCGTGCGGAAGTATTTGCGCTGGGTGGCGACGATTTCGGTGATTTGTTCGTTGGTATATGACATAGTTTCTGTTTTAGCCCCCCACACTGCGCTGCGCTTGTGTGTTACTCCCCACACTGCGCTGCGCGCGTGTGTTACTCCCCACACTGCGCTGCGCGCGTGTGTTACTCCCCACACTGCGCTGCGCGCGTGTGGGGTTAATTGCGCTGTGCGCGTTCAGCCTCTCCGAGGCTGCTTAAGGGGACCTGTATCAGGTCCAATACTCATTCCTCGTAGCCGCCGTCCTTGTCCGTCAAATGGATGACAATCACGTCAAAAACGGGAAAGTCGCGGTACTCCACGTAGAAGGAGAGCTCGTGTTGGAAATTTTTCGGGAACTTGACACCTAATTTCGCTCCGTTGGGGATTCTGCTCTCCTTGGCGCTTTTGGTGTTGGAGTCCGAGTCGCCTTTTTCCTTGAGTAAATAGTCGCCATAGACCTCTTTCACGGTTTTGTCGTCATTGAGGACGACCACCCTGCAACGGAAGTCGGTGTAAGGGGTTTCGTTCACGACGCGCACTTGGTTATATGTTTTTTCGGGGCCTTCCACCGTGAAGGTCATCTCCTTTTGAGCGAAAACAGCCGTTGCGGCCAGCAAAAGGAACAGTGACAAAAATGTTTTTTTCATGTTTTTTGGGGTTTTATTTGTTATTATTTCCATTCATAATTCAGTTGAACCGCTTTTATACAACTCGCGGCAAAGATAGAATTTTTTTTTAACACAAAAAAGGGGGACTCTTCCAAGCCCCCCTGATTCTTAATTCCGGATTCCTAATTCCGATTAGTACATGCCGCCCATGCCGGGATTCATGCCGGCGGCAGGCATTGCGGGAGTCTCCTCCTTGATTTCGGCGAGCACACACTCGGTGGTCAGCAGCATACCGGCGATGGACGCTGCGTTTTCGAGAGCCACGCGGGAGACCTTGGTCGGGTCGATGACACCGGCTTCGATCATGTGCTGGTACTCGTCGATGCGGGCATTGTAACCGTAGTCGCCTTTGCCCTTGGCCACGGCGTTCACGATCACGGAACCTTCCTTACCGGCGTTAGCGGCGATCTGACGGAGAGGTTCTTCCAGAGCGCGGCGTACGATGTCGATACCGATCTGCTGATCCTCGTTGTCGCCCTTCAGGCCCTTCATGGCAGAGATGCTGCGGATGTAAGCCACACCGCCGCCAGGGATGATACCCTCTTCGATAGCGGCGCGGGTTGCGTGCAAAGCGTCGTCGAAACGGTCTTTCTTCTCCTTCATCTCCACTTCGGAAGCGGCACCGACGTAGATGACTGCCACGCCGCCTGCCATTTTGGCAAGACGCTCTTGCAGTTTCTCACGGTCGTAGTCGGAAGTGGTCTTCTCGATCTGGGATTTGATCATGGCGATACGGGCGTCGATGGCTTTCTTGTCGCCCTTGCCGCTGACGATGGTGGTGTTCTCGTTGTCAACGGTGATCTTCTCGGCGGTACCGAGCATTTCGAGGGTGGCGTCTTCGAGTTTGAAGCCCTTCTC
>JAEEIG010000166.1 GCA_016281255.1 Bacteroidales bacterium | reverse complement strand
GAAAGCTCGGTAGAACGGGAAACATCACGGTTCCCCGTAAACGTCCCTTCAGGGACGAAACAAAAGACGAAAAACAATTATCACACAAACAAATCAAACCATTATGAAATCAATGAGAAACAACACCTACACGCAAATCCATATACAATTGTTTTTTGCGGTTCAAAACAGACAATCCATGATTCTCGAATCTTGGCGAGAACAGTGTCAAAAATCACTTTCCATCGCCACAGCCAAGTATATGGCATCAGTATGGGAATAGCTTGTCTGATATATGGGGACCCTATGGGCAGGAAGCTGCATTTACGGGACGTGACTGATTTTGATGCGGTCGCCTTGGTTTACAACCTATGCCGTTACGAGCAAGTTATGCGACCCAAAATGAATTAACCAACTAAAAATCAAATAGTTGAACGAATAAAAAACAAAAATATTAACAAAACTGCAACCTTTTGGATTTTTTGCATCCTTATGAGTAGATAAAATAAATAATTTTGCAGCGTTGTCTGCTTATCTTGATGTTTACCGGATTTCGCACCAAGGTCGGCGGCAGCGCGAAGAAGTAAAAAATAGAAGTCCCCAATATTATGAAAAACCTCATTTCCTTATTCGTGATTTTAGCGACGCTGGTGGCAGGGCTGAACGCGCAGACCCTCACCGTAGCAGGTGGCAACACGGCTACCGACCGGTACATTCCCATCTATGGCTACTACATGGATGCACCGCAAAAGTCGCATGTGCTGTACCCCGCCGGGATGCTCTCCAGCATTTCAGGAACGTATATCACCGGACTGACCTACTACTTCTCCACCGCGCCTTCCGGAGCGTGGGGAGGTACGCAGATGGTTCGCATGGGCATCACCACCGCCTCCGACCTGCAGAACGGATATGACAGTGCCACCGTCACCACCGTGTGGACCGGCACGCTCTCCAGCCACATCTCCGGAAACACCTTGTCCATCACCTTGGACGAACCATTTCTCTATTCCGGTGGCAATCTGCTGATCGAGGTCGAAAACCCGACGGGAGTGGCATGGAAAGACGCCTATTTCGCTGGGGAGAGCCAAAATGACCAACTTTCTTACATGACCTACACGTATGGGAGTACGATAACTCCCCATGGCGCTGCATTTCTACCCCAGACCACCTTTGCCTATGAGGTCGGCTGCCTCACGCCGAGACATGCTACCGTCGGTGACGTGAGTGACGAATCTGCTTTGCTGTCCTGGGCGGCCCCGCAGTTTACGCCCGTTGCTTCTTATACGGTGGCTTATAAGAAGAACTACGACACCGCTTTTACCGAAATTACGGTCACCGACACCTTCCTGACCCTAACGGGGCTGCAACTCGCCACCACCTACGAGTGGCGCGTGCGTGCGAACTGCGGCAGCGATGGATCAAGCAACTGGAACAACGGCGGCACATTTACTACCGATATTGCAATTGCCCAAATCCCCTACTACTGCGGCTTCGAGGATGAGGCGGAGCGCAACAGCTGGCAATTTATCAACGGTACCGGTGTAAACAAATGGTGCATCGGCACTGCAGTTCACACCGAAGGGAATACGGCACTCTATATTTCCAATGACAATGGCGAACACAACCATATGTCTTCAGGAGGTTTCTC
The DNA here is from genome assembly GCA_016281255.1 of Bacteroidales bacterium. Lineage (GTDB taxonomy): Bacteria > Bacteroidota > Bacteroidia > Bacteroidales > WCHB1-69 > F23-D06. The sequence continues at coordinate 2,492 of JAEEIG010000166.1, read as the reverse complement.
GGTGTGGGCATATCGCGACATTTACATCGACTCCACCTTATCCGATGTGATTCTCTCTTTCGATTACCGCAATGCAAATGTTTCCGCCAATTCCGCCAAGGTTTTCATCGGAACACCGGCCACTCCTTCGGGGAACAGCATACCACAGAATGCCGTCCAGCTCGGCGGTTCGCTGTCCACCAGCGTAACGGAGTGGAAGACGGCCAATCTCCTGATAGACTCCACACAACGCGGTTTGCTGCGACTCTATTTCCTTTTCAACCATAGCAGCAGCTCATACAATTCTGACAATCAGCCTTTTGCCATCGACAATTTGTCGATAGTATCCACGCATTGCGCCAGTCCATACGCACTGAAAGTGGCTTCTATGGACAGCACATCCGCGTTACTGACCTGGCGGCAGCCGCTGGCAGGAAATCCAGGGAGCTACACGGTGGCTTATAAGCAAGAAAACTCTCAGGATTTCACGATGGTCTCCGTGACCGACACCTTTTTATTACTCACCGGATTACAGTATTCCACCCCATACGTGTGGAAAGTCCGTGGTCATTGCAGTCCGACGGAGCAGAGCGATTGGAGTGCTGAAAAGAGCTTCCTCTCGGCTCCGATCATTCCTCTGCTGCCCTACTGCTGCAATTTTGAGGATGCCATCGAAAACGCCCAATGGCGGTTTATCTCTATCGACAGTAATTCACAATGGGCTGTAGGACAAGCTATTAATAACGGTGGTGCATCTTCCATGTATATCTCGGGGGACAATGGGTTGACGAACACTTCTTCGCACCCCGACGAATATTTAGCATACGCTTTAGCTTATCGCGATGTCTATTTTCCTCCTTCCTCTTCTGAGTATATGATATCCATGGATGTCAAGATGAGTGACTGCGACTACACCGGTCTGACGCTATGGGCCGGCGAACCCACCACCGACATGTCCATCATCAATTACGACGGTCGTCCCACAGGAGCGAAAGCCGTACGCTATTTCAACAATTATCCGACGGACACCCTTTGGCAGCACTATGACCTTATCGTTGACTCCACATTTGCAGGCTTACAACGGTTATATTTCCACTGGTATGAGTATGGAATATCCTATTCTTGTATGGGAACGGCGGCGTTGGACAACTTCTGCGTGTCATCGAACAACTGTGGTCGCCCCAGTGCATTAAATCAGATCACGGTAACGGACACCTTGGCCGAACTCATCTGGCGGCCCTTCAACAACCAAACGGCCGAATCTTATACTGTTGCCTATCGAAAAGAGACGGATACTATTTTCACAGAGGTTGTGGTGACAGATACGACCTGTGTTATCGGCGGATTGCAGCCGCTCACCGAATATGTGTGGAAAGTCCGCGCCAACTGCAGCCCTTCGGAATACAGTTTCTGGAGCAATGAGGAGTATTTCTATACGGAACAGCTTCATGTAGAACTGCCGTACTTCTGTGATTATGAGGACAGTGTGGAAAATAGCAACTGGCAGCTTGGATACGAGTGGAATCTCAATCAGGCTCACATAGGCAATGCCGTTGCGTACAGCGGTGAAAAGTCCATTTACATCACCGATGATGGAGGCCTCTCCAACAGTTACACTCCGCACCAAGGCGAACCGGTTGTCTCCCGGGACATTTACTTCACTCCTGGATTCTCCAAGTATCAGATTGATTTTGACTGCAAAGGCGGCGGTGACATGCAAGGCTATATGAGAGTACTACTAGGTAGTAATGCCGTAAGCGGTTATTTGAGCGAGGCACCGTTCTGGACACACCACAGCATCACAGTGGACTCTACGTTTGCCGGACTCCAACAGCTGCGCATCGAATTTACATTCTACACCTCTTTGAATCCCGCTGGTGCTATCGACAACATCTCCATAAAGGGCATCAACCATACGATTCCCGGACAACTGTCCACAACGGACATCACCTCCCATTCGGCACGCTTGACATGGCAATCCGACACCGTTGAGGCACCACAGGCATATCTGTTAGCCTATCGTGCCGAAGAGGATTCAACATATACGGAAACACTCTTGTCGGCATCCGATACAGGCTTCCAACTCTCCAACTTGGCAGCATCCAGCTGGTATGTCTGGAAACTGAAAGCTCAATTTGCCAACAACGAATGGAGCGAATGGAGCAGCGAAAAGTCTTTCAAAACATTGGCCTCGATTCCCTATTTCTGTGACTTTGAAGATTCTACGGAAAATAAAAATTGGACTATCCGAAACGGTGAAAACTGTGAAATTAACAACTATGGAGGGGGTTCTTTTAACTACGATTACCAAAACCGCTGGTTTATCGGCACTCTGGCAAATGTTACTGACAATACGCTGTTGTATATTTCCAGCGATGACGGTACCTCCAACACGTACAATTTCCAACGCACCTCGTTTGTCTGGGCGTACAGGGACATCTATCTTGAACCGGGTTATGCTCAATATCAGCTTTCCCTGGACTTCAAAGGCGTAGGACAAGATGGGCAGGACT
>JAEEIG010000165.1 GCA_016281255.1 Bacteroidales bacterium | reverse complement strand
GGTGACGACATTCGTGTCAATGAACCATTGGTTGACTTGAACATCCTGGACAAACGTCCATGAGTCGTTTTCAGCAGGATCCTCAAATCCGCAAAGGTAAGGAAGGGTGGCCGGCGCGATACTCACGGTAAGGAAGGTCGTCACATTGGACCATGCGCTGTAGTCGCCGTCGCACTCCGTTCTCACATACACATCGTAGGAGGTGTTGGCCGTGAGGTTGTCGAAAGTGTAGCTCGGGCTGTTGGCCACAACAGGGGTGACCGTGTCGGGGTTGAAGCCCTGGGGACCGAACGCCAATTCCCAGCCGCTCTGTCCATCCAAAGTGCTCCACGCAATAGTGGCAGAGGAGGAATCGATGGCTTGGGTCCACACAGACTCGGGACGGGAACATTCGGGCATGAGATCCAGCGTCACATTGTCAACATACACCGTTTGCCAGTTATCCGGATTTTTGAAAGCGACATAAGAGCCGTTTCCAGAGTAGCCGGCGAAGGAGACTTCGTAATGCTGGTAACCATCTGTCAGCGAGATGGGGTTGCCGACCGGCACAAAGGTGGAAGAGACGTTAGGATTGGACATCACGCCCACTTGGAGGGAGGTGCCGGCATTGTATGCATAAGCGTAGAAAGAGAGCTGGATGTTATGAATATCGATCTCCTGCGTGTTCAGCTGAGGCATTGCGACCGTATTCGAAGCGTAGAAATAGAGCGTGTTGTTTCCTTCGTATGCGTTATAGTCGTAAACATAAGGATTATCGGAATCCTCATTGCCTCTGGTCCAGCAGTAAGGAAGACTCGAGTTGGCAGGAACGACCTCAAAATCAGAGAAATAGGGCAGTGTGTCAATTGCCGCGCATAAGGTGCTGAAAGAGACCACCTCGCTGGTGGGAAGGGAGCCGTCTTCACAGACAGATTCCACATACCATTGGTAGAATGAAGAGTGGATGAGGTCTTCGATAAGCAACGTGGAATCGGTCACACCGAGTTCCTCGGTGTAGGCTGTGTCGTTCATTTCCTTATAGTAAACATTGAACGTTGTGGCAGTGCCGGCGGTCCAGGTAAGCGTTGCGGAGGTGCTGGTGATTCCGGTAGCGACGAGACCGACAGGCGTGGAGCAATCGGGGATCAACGTCACCTCGATATCATCCAAATACCAGCCATAATAGCTGTCGCATTGGTATTTGACCGCGATATAGGCGGTGGAATCCGGATCCACGGAAACGTTGCTGAAATCCAGGATCTCCCGGTGGTAGGAGTCATCTCCCATGGACGCAGCCGAACGGGTGATCATCGGCACGAAAGTGGTTGCATCGGTGGGATCCGTGATGTAACCGACGCTGAAAGTTCCGGAGTATGAAGACTCCCTTCTATGATAGAGGGAAATCTGCAGGTTCGTGAGGCTCTCGTTAAACAGGGGGAGGATAGCATACTGACCCTGAGTGGGGTTGTTGTAGTCCGCATAGAGATACATGGCTTTGTTGCCATAATGGGGACCGTATGTATTAATGGTGGGATAATCGTAAGAATAACCGATGTAGGTATTGATGAATTGCCAGCATGTGGGTTGGGTGAAGGTGGGGAAACTTTCAAAACCTTCGATATAAGGGACCATGGTGATACCGCAATCCGTGCGGAAGGAAGCGTTGACCTCATAGCTGTTCTCCGTGCCGCAATTGGTACGCACATAAACGGTGTAAAACGTGTTGGGGTTCAACCCTTGGATATCGTATGTAGTGGTGGTGACGGGAATCCACGTCGCCGTGCTCAAGTCAGCCGTGCCATCGCTGACGAAGACTTCCCATTCGCTACCCTGAGCGCCGGGTTGCCAAGTGACAGTGGCTGAAGTTTGCGTGATGCTGTCCACGGCAAGGCCTGTGGGAGGAGGACAGTTACCATAAACGAACATCGTCTTGGGCATGAAATTCTCGACCCCCGATGTGGTATTGTAAGAATAGATACTGGCACCCGTCTGTGCCACCCCGTAAAAGTAGGCTGAGGACCAGTTGCCCCCGACTGTGGCGATATCCAACAGCAGGTTGCCGCCGTTATAGGTGAAGGCCGAATCGAACACGAAGGTGATCATACCGTCGGAGAAGTTGATGTTGCCCGAATAAACTTGGGAGACAGGCGACTGGTCGGGAGTGGACGACGAGAACGACGAACTGGCAGTGACGCCCATGCTCAGCGTGGCCGTGGATGTCCAATAGCTGGAAGGCTCTTCGCTGAGGAAGAACATCAGGGAATTGATGCTCTCACCCACCAAATCCGTGAGCATACTCTCGGGATAGATGACCTGGTTGTGCTGGTTTTCATCCATCCAGGTCCCGTAAAACGGGATGTAGCCGTCAGTTACGGTGCCATTGGCCACCATGACCGACTGCGCCGACAGCGACAGGCATCCAAGACCTATCATCGCTGTCAACAGAAGCGGTAAAAACTTTTTCATAAACGATTTGATTTAATTAATTTGAAGTTGTTTTTATTTTTTTACAATTGTCAATATTTAATAAAGCGCAAAATTAGAAAAAAAAACTACGAAGGTGCGAAATAGTTATCAACACAATATCAACACAAAGCGGGGGACGGGAAGAAATCCAAAAAAATATTACCTTTGCCGTTTGAAAAATCAGCGGTCGAAAAAGATACAATGTATTGTAAAACAACTATATGCAAAGCAATCTTCCTGACATGGCTCTGTCTGTCGGGGTTCATTGCCCTCGCGCAGGAGAACAAGGGGGCCAACAGGACCATCGACTCCGCCATGGCGCTCTCGCCCGACTACCTGCCCACCCGCTTCGCCCCGCTTCCCACCGCCCAGTACTTCCCGATCTCATACACCCCGATCGACACCACCCTCAACTACATCTACGCCTACGACCCCTTGTTGCTGCCGCAGAACCTCTACCAGTCGCTCGGCATTAACGGACAGGCGCACAAGAACATGGTTTTCGACATGCAGCGCCCCCTGGGCTTCAACATGATCACGCTCCCCTACCCGCTCTATTTCAAGAAGATATCCGACTTGAAAATCTACGACCTCGCCACCTCATACACCGATCTCAACTTCTCCTACGGTCTCCTCACCGAATTCATGGTGAAAGCCACCCATGCGCAACACATCCGCCAGGTCGATTTTGTCGTCAACATCGACGCCGCCAGCAACGAGGGATACTTCATCCACCAGGGCATCAACCGGCTGTCTGTCAACGGGATGGTCAGATTCGAGACCCAGAACCAGCTTTACGGTTTCCTGCTCGCATACGCCTTCAACCACGGCAAGTTCGCTGAAAACGGCGGTCTGGAATACAGTCCCGACTTCACCGACCGCGACACCCGCGACTCCAGCATCACCAACGACCTGAGCAGCTTCCCGGTGATGTTCAGCAACGGGCTGAGCCTCATCAACACCCACTCCGGGCAATTCACCAACTACGTCAACCTCAAGACCCAGAAGGGGCACTATTTCGGCACGGTGAGTTACACGCTGGATTTCGACTACCTGAAGAGCAACTTCACCGACCACGACCTGAACAACCTCTACTACCAGAGCCGCTATTATCTCAACACCGACAGCACCAACGACTCTATCAGATACTATTCGTTCGCGAACACCCTGCAATGGGCGAACTACAGTCCGACAGACACGGTGAGCAGCCAGCCCTACTTCTTCCGCATCGCCGGCGGTGTGCGCCACGAGTTCGTGGATGCGACAAGCCCCGGTTATCGAGGCAACCAGCTGGCGCTCTTCGCCCGCACCTCCATCCGGTTGTTCAAGGTGTGGGATCTTTACGGCGACATCTCCTACGGCTTTTCCGGCTACACGAGAAACGACGCCTTGGCGAGGGTCGGCGCGAGATTCAGCATCAACCCTAAACAACGCCACTACCTCGGTCTGGAAGCCCGCTTCAACCGATACTCACCCGACTACATCTACAGCCATTACGAAGGCAACAACAACATGTGGGACACCACATGGCGGAAGCAGTTCCTCTTCAAAGCGAGTGCCTTCTGGACCATCTTCGACTATCGCCTCAGCTTCAATTTCTTCCACATCGGACGGTACGTCTTTCTGAACAGCAAATACATCCCCGAGCAATCGGAGAAGTCGGCGCAGGTGATCCAGCTGGAGCTTTTCGCGCCTTTGCGCACGAAGCACTTCTCTCTGGACGCCAATTTGGCGCTGCAGCACTCCACCAACAAAGCCATCACCGTGCCGCTGTTCGCCGGCAAGCTGAGCGCCCTCTACTCCACCCGAATCTTCAAGAAACGGCTGCGTTTCCAAGTGGGCGTCGATCTCTTCTACAACACCAAATACTACGCCGACGGCTACAACCCCATCTTGCATCAGTTCTATTCGCAGCAATACCTGATCACCGGCAACTACCTGTACATCAACGCGCACATCGCCCTGCGCGTGAAGCGCACCTCCTTCTTCCTGCGCGGCGGCAATCTCATCGCCGGACTGATGAGCTTCCGATACATCACCACCCCCGGCTACCCGATGGAAGGCCGCAGCCTGGAGCTGGGCATCAATTGGAAGTTCTATGACTAATAATGGTTATTGGTTATTGGTTATTGAAGGGTTATTGGTTATTGAAGCGGGATGAGAGGATGAAAGGATGAGAGGAGGAGAGGATGAAAGGAGGAGAGGAGGAAAGGAGAGAATGAGAGGGGCAAGCGACGGGAGCGAACGAAGAGACGATAATGCGATGAATTTCAAGCCCCTATTTACTAATCACTAATCACTAATCACTATAAACTATAAACCATAAACTATAAACCATAAACCATAAACCATAAACTGTAAACCTCAATAACCAATAACCAATAACCCATAACCTTTACAAAAATGGAATATAGAATCGAGAAAGACACATTAGGAGAAATGCGCGTCGAGGCCGACAAACTGTGGGGCGCGCAGACGCAACGGGCGATGGAGAACTTCCAAATCGGGAAGAAGCACATCCCCATCGAGATCATCTACGGCATCGCGACGGCCAAGAAGGCGGCGGCCTGCGCCAACTACGACTGCGGCGTGCTTCCCGAGGACAAGCGCGACCTGATCGTGCGCGTGGTAGATGAGATCACCAGCGGACAATGGGACGACCAGTTCCCGTTGCACATCTGGCAGACAGGCTCCGGCACGCAGACCAACATGAATGTCAACGAGGTGATCGCCCACCGCGCGCAGCAGCTGCACGGCGGTCAGCTCACCGACTACCCGCTCTACATCTCCCCGAACGACGACGCCAACAAGTCGCAATCCACCAACGACATCTTCCCCACGGGCATGCGCATCGCCACGGCCATCAGCATCATCACCCGCACGCTGCCCGCGTTGGAGCGCATGATGGTCACTTACAGAGAAAAAGTCGCGGAATACGCCGACATCAAGAAGATCGGGCGCACCCACCTGATGGACGCCACCCCGCTCACTTTGGGCGACGAGCTGTCGGGACATCTCTCGCAGTTGGAGCACGGCTACGAGGTTATCCAACAGAGTCTCAAGCACTTGATGGAGTTGCCCATCGGCGGCACCGCCGTCGGCAACGGCATCAACACGCCGGAAGGCTACGACAAAAAAGCCCTGCAATACATCAACCAATTCACGGGTTACGAATTCACGAACAGTCCGAACAAGTTCGAGGCCATGGCCACCCACGACTCGCTGTGCGAGATGTCGGGCGCGTTCAAGCGTTTGGCCGTCTCGCTGATGAAGATCGCCAACGACTTCCGGCTGCTCAACTCGGGTCCGCGCTGCGGTTTGGGCGAGGTGATATTGCCCGCCAACGAGCCCGGCTCCTCCATCATGCCCGGCAAGGTGAACCCCACGCAGTGCGAGGCGCTGTCGCAGGTCTGCTGCCAGGTCATCGGCAACGACGTGGCCATCACCACCGGCGCCATGCAGGGACACCTGCAGCTCAACGTCTTCATGCCGCTCATCGGCAGGAATTTGCTGCAGTCGTCACGCTTGTTGGCGGATGTCATCAACTCCTTCAACGACCACTGTCTGAAGGGCATCGTGCCGAACCGCGAGCGCATCGCCATGCACCTGCAGAACTCGCTGATGCTGGTCACGAAGCTGAACCCGCACATCGGCTACTACAACTCCGCGAAAATCGCGCAACACGCCCACGAGAACGGGCTCACCTTGCGGGAATCCGCGTTGGAACTGGGATTGGTGAGCGCGGAGGATTTCGACGAATGGATGAAATTGTAGATACGTGCCATGGCGCGTCTCTACTTTTCATCATCGCATCATCGCATCATCGCATCATCCCATCATCGTCACAACCTCCGCGAAATCTTCGGCAACACCTCGTCCTTCCAGGTCGCGAACGTGCCGTCGAGGATCTTCTGGCGGGCGGTGGTGACGAGGTCGAGATAGAAGTGCAGGTTGTGGATGCTGCCGATCATCGGGCCGAGGATCTCGTCCGAGACATAGAGGTGGCGCAGGTAGGCGCGGGTGTATTCGCGATCGGCGAAGAGGTCGCTGTCGGCATCCAACGGGGTGAAGTCGTTCTTCCACTTCTCGTTGCGCATGTTCATCATGCCCTCCCAGGTGAAAATCATGCCGTTGCGACCGTTGCGGGTCGGCATCACACAGTCGAACATATCGACCCCCAAGGAGATGCACTCGATGATGTTGGCGGGCGTGCCCACCCCCATCAGGTAGCGCGGTTTGTCTTTCGGCAGCACCTGACAGCAAACATCCGTGATTTCGTACATCAGTTCCGTCGGTTCGCCCACGGAGACGCCGCCGATGGCGTTGCCGTCGCAGTTGGTGGAGGCCACATATTCGGCGGACTTCAACCGCAAATCCTTATAAGTGCTGCCCTGCACGATCGGGAACAGGGTCTGCTCGTAGCCGTAGTAGGGTTCGGTCTCGTCCAAGCGGGCGATACAGCGTTTCAGCCACTTGTAGGTCGTCTCCATGGAGTTCTTGGCGTACTTGTAATCAGCGGGATAGGGCGTGCATTCGTCGAACGCCATGATGATGTCGGCGCCGATGGTGCGTTCGAGGTCCATCACCTTTTCCGGACTGAACAGATGACGGGAGCCGTCGATGTGCGACTGGAACCAGACACCCTCCTGCGGGTCGATTTTGCGGCGATGGCTCAGCGAGAAAACTTGGAATCCGCCACTGTCAGTGAGGATCGGACGATCCCAGCCGTTGAACTTGTGGAGTCCGCCGACTTCGCGCAGGATCTCCATTCCGGGGCGCATATATAAATGGTAGGTGTTGCCCAAAATAATCTGGGCTTTGACGTCTTGCTTCAAATCTCTGATGTGCAACGACTTGACAGCGCCCAATGTGCCTACGGGCATAAATATCGGGGTCTCGATCTTCCCATGGGCGGTCTCGATCAGCCCGGCGCGGGCATGACTTTTGCCGTCTTCTTGCTGGAGGGTAAACTTCATATTGTTCGTAAGTTTGTTTATAATTTTGTGGGCAAAAATACATCTTTTATTGAAATAAAACATACTTTTGCAGCCAAACTATTAACCTAAACCTATTCATAAATGCAAATTACGAAAGTAGCGTTGGCTATTTTAATCATATTTGGCGTCGTAACTCTCATTCAGTTAGTCTATTACTACGTCATCTACGGTCGTTTTGCCTTCCACCGCAAGAAGGCCGCGCTCGGTTTCCGCGACATTCCCGTCTCCGTGGTCATCGTGGTGCGCGACGACGCCGCCCAAGTGTTGCAAACCCTACCCTATCTCCTTGAGCAACAATATTCTTTCTTCGAAATCGTCATCGTCAACGACCGTTCCCGCGACGAATATTCGCTGCAGGCCATCAAGGAATACAAGGAGCGCTACCCGAACATCAAGATTGTCGATTTAAGCACGGCCGTTTCCACAAGCCGCGGCAAGAAGATGGCCATCTCCATGGGCATCAAATGCGCCTCCTACGACCATATCCTGCTCACCTCCCCGAACAGCATCCCCGCCTCGAAGCAATGGCTCTCGATGATGGCACAGAACTTCCAGTTCCAGAAGAAAATCGTGCTGGGTTACAGCACGTTCACCAAGAAAAGAACCCCATACAGCCATTTCCTGAATTTCGACAACCTGATCGGTGCCATGCAATATTTTTCGCACGCACTGTTCCGCAGCACCTACCGCGGCGACCTGAACAACCTCGCTTTCGTGCGGCCGCTCTTCTACCAGCAGAAAGGGTTCATCTCCTACAACCACCTGCTCTACGGCGAAGAGGACATTTTCGTCTATCGCGCCGCCAACAATAACAACACGGCCATCGAGTTCGCCCCGGAAGCCACCATGGTGAGACAGCATGTCCCGGAATACCGCTACTGGCGGCTGCACAAAATCAGCCTCTGCTTCACCCGGAAATACAACTCCTTCAAAAACAGATGTCTGCTTGGTTTTTACGAACTCACCAACCTGCTTTTCTATGTGATGTTGGCCGTTTCCATCGTCGTGGCATTGCACCAGCCTCTCGCCCTCTACATCGCTGCCGGCATCGCCCTTTTAAGAATCGCCAGCATGTACGTCGTCATGGGCATCTCCGCCAAAAAGCTGCAGGAGACACAGATCATCCCACAACTTTTGTTCTACGACATACTATTTTCCCTGCTTAATCCGTTATATTGGCTTTCGGCTAAAATCCATCATAAAAAAATCGCGCAATGATAAACACATGCCAAACCGAAAAAGCGAAACGAGATTACGTGCTGCTGCGTAAGGCGCTGGACAACAACGACCAGCAGGCCTACGCCGAACTGATGTCTCTCTACCGCGACAGCATCTATTATATGCTGATCCGCATGGTGAAAAACAAGGACGACGCCGAGGACCTCACTCTCATGACCTTCGGCAAGGCGTTCCGCTATCTCGACAAATACACCCCTAAATACGCCTTCTCCACGTGGCTCTACCGCATCGCGCTCAACAACAGCATCGATTTCATGCGCGTGAAGAACAACATGCCGCAATACTTCGAAGAAGATCTCTACACCTCCAACACCACCTCCATGGTTGACCAGAGCGAAGACAACCTGCAACGCACGCCAGAGGAGGAGGTCATCGACAAACAGCGTCTGCAGCTGCTGCGCGCCGCCGTGGCCGAACTGCCCGAAAAATACAGGAAAGTCATTGAGTTGCGTTATTATGAGGATCTCGCCTACGAGGACATTGCGGAACGTCTGGGTTTGTCGCTCTCGAATGTGAAAATCCAGATCATGCGGGCCAAACAGATGCTCTCCCAACTGATGCAACCGATGCGGAACGCGATGTGATTATTGTCCTGACATCCTGTTGACTTTGCGGACGGCAAACCGCCACACAAAGAAGAAAAAGACCAGGAACACAACATAGAGGATGCCTGAAAGCGCATCCACCTCTTGCATCGTATCGGTCTCTCCACGAAGGTTGTTCATGAACATCAGCACCGCATCGTATGTACCGTGCAGGACAACCGGGATGATATAGGCCAAAAACAGATATATCCGACGTTTTTCGTAACGGAAACGTGCTAAAGAGAAGAAATAACCCATGAAGATGGCGAAGAAAAAATGTGCTGGCACAGCGAAAACTGCACGGCCGAGCGCAAGTCCCAGACCGCCAGTCAGGATATACAACACGTTTTCAATGCCGGCAAAGCCTAACCCCACGAAAGCAGCATACTCTAATCCATCATAATATTCATCGAAATGAGGATTCTTCCAGATGCAGAGGTAAAGCATCAGCAATTTGCAGAACTCTTCGGGTGCCGCGGCGCACACAAACGCCTCGTAAAGTGCATCGTTCAGCGGCGTACTCACCGGATGGGGCACGACACGTTGCAAAAAACCGGCCACCGCAAAATCGAGCAATGCGGCCAACACCCCGAAACCGAAAGCCTTCATCAACAACGGCCACGGTTCTTTTTGGAAAGTGTCCCGCTTGTAGATATAGGTCATCAGCAGGACGACAGGGAGCAGGGATGCGGTTAGGATTATTAACATTTAAGGTTTAAGGTTTAGGGTTAGACGGTTACACGGTTATGGGTTATTATTAGACGTAAGACTTTAGACTTAAGACTTTGGGTGTCTTCCGTCAATGATTGATATTTTGTCAAAAAGTCCTTCGTCTTTCATTTCTATTGTTATCGTTTATTATTGTTTCAAGTTTCAAGTTTCAAGTCTCAAGTCTTAAGTCTTAAGTCTCAAGTCTTAAGTCTCAAGTCTTAAGTCTCAAGTCTTAAGTCTCAAGTCTTAAGTCTCAAGTCTCAAGTCTCAATCCTCCTCATCGTAATAGTTCTCCTTGATGTACTCCAATTGGCGGCGGTCGCGTTTAGTGGGGCGACCGAGGCCATGCGGGCGGAATTCTTGGGTTTTGAGGGTTTTCATGCGGTCGTATTCGGCTTGGGGTGTCAAATCGGTGCAATAGTCTGGGACTAACGGCGCCCCTACCCTGCTCTTCGGAGCGCCCACCACCTCCACGGTCTTGTGCAGCGAGCCGATATGCACCTCATACACCTCGCCCACACGCACGTCACGCGAAGGTTTCACGTTCTCACCGTTGAGTTTCACCTTGCCGGCGTTGCAGGCCTCCGTGGCGATGGAGCGCGTCTTGAACAGCCGCACCATCCAGAGCCATTTGTCGATTCGAACATAGAGTTTTTCCATTGGTAATGGTTATTGGTTATTGAATTGGGGTGCGACGCGTCTCTACGATATTTTCTTCCATGTCATTGTGCGACCGAGGGCGGGGACGCCGATATAGCCGCGGACACGGAGCACATTATCGCTTTCGAACCACATCTTGCATTTGTAGGTCTTTCCATGCACGGGATCGTAAATCTCGCCATCCACCCACTGCTTTTTCTTCGCGTCATATCGGAAGTGGAACACCAATGGAATCTGGTCGCCGGGGGTGTTGCGCTTCGCGGGGTCCGGATTCTTGATATCCCGCTTCGGAGTGCCATCCTTGAAGTTCGGAGTCTTCACCCAAATGATACGGCCGCTGTAGGTCCCGGACTTGTCTTTGGTTATCCTTACCTTGCAGTCCTCGTCCGAGGTGTCGTCGGAAACATAATAAGTACCTATAATTTTATCTGCGGCCTCCGTTTGGGCGACCGCAGACAAAATCGGGAGTATCATAAATGCACAAATAATCAGACGTGATTTCTTTGACATCGACTATGACTTTGACTTTAACATTCATGGGCTTTGACCTTGACTTTAACATTGGCTATGACTTTGACTGACGACGCTAACAAACGTCATAGTCAAAGTCATAGTCACATTCAAAGCCATTGTCATCGTTTACGCTTCGGCGGGAGCTTCCGTTTCGGCGGCGGGTTCTGCCTCGGAGGCGGGAGCATCGGTCTGCTCGGCAGCCTTCGGGTTATTCATCATCTTGATTTTGTACTCCAAATCGGCGACTTCCTTCTTTGCAGATTCGATTTTCTTGCGGAACTCGGCAGTGAGGATTTCAGCGTTCTTGGAGTTGGAGAAGAATCCCAAGTTGTTTTCCCACAGCACGATATCGTCTCTCAGGCGAGCCAGCTTGGTGGTAAGGAAGTTCTTCTCTTTGTCGATGAGCTTGTCGGCGTTCGGGTTGCGCATGATATCGTCGATGCGGGATTGGAAACGGTTCTGGCGCATATCGTCGGCGCTGACCTTGAGTTCCGCGAAACGTTTGTTGATGGCGTTGCGATACTCGGTATAGATACGGTCTTTCTCACTGCGCGGCACAAAACCGATTTCCAGCCACTCTTTCTGGTAAGCCTTCATCGCGTCGAGGTTGGCATTGCGGTCCTCGCCGAACTCGTAACCCAGAATCTTCTGGATGAGTTCCTCCTTCTTCTGAAGGTTCTCGTTTTCTTCGCCTTGGACGTTGCTGAAGAATTTGGCCTTGGCTTCGAAGAATTTGTCGCAAGCGGCGCGGAAACGTTTCCAGACTTGGTCGGAATATTTGCGAGGGGTGGCGCCGATGCTCTTCCACTCGGTCTGCAGCGCGAGGATTTCGTCGGTGGCCTGCTTCCAGTCGGTGCGGTCGGCGATGCCCTCGGCCTGGATGGCGAGGTTAAGCTTCTGGTTGTAGTTCTGCATCTGCACATCCTTGATTTGCTGGAAGTACTCCTTCTTCTGCTGGAAGAATTTGTCGAGGGTCGATTTGAAGCGCATCCAGATTTCGTCGTTCAGTTTGGCAGGGGCGGGTCCTAACGTTTTCCAGAGGGTGAACAGCTCGGTCAGTTTGTCGCTAACGGCATTATATTCAGAAACTTGCTCAACGGGTTTAGCGACCAGTTCCTCGGCCTGTTCGCACAGCACGACCTTGGCATTGTAGTTGTTCTGCTCTTCTGCGAACAGCTTGTCGTAATGCTCTCTGCGGCGTTGGTTGATTTGGTCGGAAGCGGTTTTGAAGCGTTCCCAAATCTCCTCTTTCTTGTCGTCCGGAACAGGTCCGATCTCTTTCCACTGACGGTGAAGTTCCTGCAACTCATTGAATGACTGGTTAATAGAATCATTCAAAAGAAGGGACTCAGCCTTCTCGCAAATCTGGAGTTTGCTTTCGAGGTTCTTCTTGTAATCCAGCATGCGCATTTCGCGGTTCATACGGATGATGTCGAAGAACTTCTCGATATAGAAATGGTAGTTCTGCCAGAGATTGGTGGATTCGGTTTGCGGCACGGGACCGACGGCCTTCCACTGTTCCTGGAACTCCTTCACCTGGTCGTTGAGGACCTTGAGGTTGGTTTCGGTTTCCAGCAGTCTCTTCAGACCTTCAATAATATTGTTTTTCAGCTCTAAGTTCTTAACTTTCTGTTGTTCCAGCTCTTCAATAAAAGCAGCCTTGTTGTCCTTGAAGGTTTGGAAGGCGGTATTGAAGCGTTTTTCGAGTTCGTCGGGTTCGTTGTTGAACTCGGGTGCGGCGGGAGCTTCCTGACCTTCAGGGAGTTCGGCGGCAGCAGCCTCGGCAGCGGCTTTGGCGGCTTCGAATTCGGCCTGGCGTGCACGTCTGCGCTCACGAAGGAATTCGAGAGCCTTGGCGCGGATCACCCCCACACGTTGCTTGATAATGTTGAAATTGCGCTCACCGACCAGCTTTTCGAGCTCGGCCACGCATTTTTCAAGGTCGAAGTTGGCATATTCGGCCTCCACTTGTTCGAGGGTCTCCTCGGGTTGTGCGGGCTCTTCAGCCTTGGGCTCTTCGGCGGGAGCCTCTGATGCGACAACAGGCTCAGCAACAGGTTCTTGAGCGGGTTGCTCGGCCACTTCCGGCTGCGATTCAGGCATCTCCTGAGGCTTCTCAGCGGAAGTTTCGGGTTGCGGTTCCGTCACAGGTTCCGCGATTTCAGGTTCCACTGCGGATGCGGGAGTTGCATTCTCATTAACGGTTTGAGCTTCCTGGGAAGCTGCAGGGTTCACCTCATTGTTCTGAATTTCAGGATTTTCCGGGTGAAGAAGTTCTTGTGATTCCATACTTTTTTTGGAGTTTTTTGTGATTAATAAAACGGCCGCGAAGATACACTTTTTTCGTTTACAATCCTACATGTTTACTGGCTTACTGGTTTACTGAGCTCCTAAGCCTGCAAGCCCTGACATCTCACTTCCAGCACTGAATGTCCCAGTCCCAAGAAATCGTGGATGTTTTCCACGTGCAGGCCGGCGGATTCGACGAGACGGACGAGGTCGTCGGAGTGGTACATTTTGCTGTTTCCGTTGGCGATGGCGGTGAAATAGAGGCTGATTTGGGTGAGGCAGAGCGCCGCGGTGTCGAAGCGCTGGCGATCCCAAAGTGTCTCCATGATGTAGAGACGCGTGTCGGGGGCCATCACCGCGGCAGCGCGACGCAGGATGCTCACGATTTCCTCCTCCCCGAAGCAGTCGAGGAACTGGCTCATCCAGATGGCGTCCCAATGACGGTCGGAGGGCAGTTCATTGCTGTCATCCAGCATGTTGGTGGCATAACCACGGATGCGGTCGGCCCCGGGCTGTCCGGCGGTCTGTTCGCGCATCATGCCCAGCTGTTGCGGCAAATCCACGATGGTGACCTCCACCTCGGGATTGTGGCGCACGCACTGCATGGCCCAGCGTCCCGTGTTGCCGCCCACATCCATGAGCGTGCGCGTGGGGTTCGAAAAGACCAGCTGCAACGCCTGCTCAAACGAGCCGTCGCTGTAGAAGTGGTCGAAGGCGAACCAGCTCTTCTGCACCTGCGGGGGCAGTGTGGAAAGGCCTTCATAGACCGTCGTCCAGTCGCCGAGACACTTCAGTCCGGCCGGGCGTCCTTCCTTCAGTGCCTCCTCCAAATAGAAGAGTCCCTGATAGTTGACATCGTGGTTGAAGTCCATGTTCACGCGGATGGAGTCGTCATTCATCAAAAACCAGCCGGCTTTGGCGAGGGCGTATTTGCCCGTTTCGGCATCGACAGTCACGGTGCGCATTGTCAGAGAGGATTCCAGCAGGCATTTGGCGGCATAGACGGAGATGCCGAGCTTGCCGGCCACCTCTTCGGGAGTGGCGGGGGTGTCGCCGAGCATCTTGAAGACGCCCCACTTCACCATGATTCTTGCCACCTGGAACATCACCGGTCCAAAGGCGTAGATTTGTGCGAGGCGCTGCGCCTCGTAGGCGCTGAGACGGTCGTTGGTGTAATGTTTCTTGAGGGTTTCGGTTAAATACATTATTGGGGGGTTAAGGTTTGACTTTAGGTTTATGGGATGATGCGATGATGGGATGATGCGATGATGCGATGATGGGGTTAGCCTTTCAGGACCACTGCGGAGTTGGTGCCGCCGAAGCCGAAGCTGTTGCTGAGGACGTTCCGCAGCGGCGTTTCTACCGTGTGGGTGACGAGGTTCAACAGGGCCGTGTCTTCGTCGGGGTTTTCGAAGTTGATATTGGGGGCGACGAAGCCGTGGCGCAGCATCAGGGTGCAATAGACCAGTTCGCTCGCGCCGGCCATCCAGCATTCGTGGCCGGTCATGCCCTTGGTGGAGCTGATGAGCGCGGGCAGTCCGTTGAAGATGCGGTTCAGTGCCAAAGCCTCGAAGCGGTCGCCCTGCGGAGTGCCCGTGGCATGGGCGTTCACGTAGTCGATATCAGCCGGGGTGAGTCCCGCCATCGTGACAGCCCGCATCATGGCGGTCACGCTACCATCGTCGGAAGGTTGCGAGATGCCGCCGCCGTTGGAGGAGAAACCGTAGCCGGCCACCTCCGCGAGGATGGTCGCTCCACGCTGCACCGCATGGTCGTAGTCCTCCAGCACCAGTGCCGCCGCACCGCCGCTCGGAACCAAACCGTCGCGGTCACGGTCAAACGGGCGGGATGCCCTCAAAGGTTCATCCATCCGTTTGGAGAAGGCGCCCAAAGCGTCGAAAGAGGACATTGCGAAAGTGTTGACCTCCTGGGCGCCGCCGCACAGCACACAGTCCTGCAGTCCCTGTTTGATGAGCAGGTATCCGAGTCCCACCGCATGGCTGCCGCTGGCACAGGCCGCGCTCACGGTGAAATTGATGCCGCTAAGGTGGAAGATACTGCTCATGTTCATATTCACGGTGGAGTTCATCGACTGGAAAATGAGTCCGGAGCCGAGCAGGGCGGTGTCGGGCCGCTGCTGCAGGGCCCTGTCCGTCTCGATGATGGCCTTCGCGGAGGAGTCGTTGCCGAACAAAACACCGATCTCGTGACTGTTCCGGTACTCTTCGTCGATGCCCGCCTGCTCGAAGGCCTGCTTCGAGGCCATGAAAGCGTAGGCAGCCTCATCCGACAGCCCCGCCCGCAGACGCCTGTGCAACAGAGGTTTCAGTTCGGGACAAGGCACAACGCCCGTCAGATCCGTCTGGTAGCCGTATGCTATTCTGGAGGGGTCGTGCCCGATGCCGCACTTGCCAGCACGCAACGACGCCGTCACCTCGTCCAACGAGGTGCCAATGCACGACCATATTCCCATTCCGGTGATTACTACACGTTTCTCTTTCATCGTTTCACATTCATCGATTATTCATCGCATCATCGAATCATCGCATCATCGCATCATCGAATCATCGAATCATCGCATCATCGCCTCGCTAACTGTACATTCCTCCGTTCACCTGCAGCACTTGCCCTGTGATGTACGATGCCTCGGATGAAGCCAGGAAAGCAACAGCCGCCGCCACCTCTTCGGGGGTGCCGAAGCGCTCGGCGGGGATCATCTTGCTGAGGGTCTCCGCGTCCAGACTGGCGGTCATGTCGGTGGCGATGAAGCCGGGAGCCACGGCGTTGACCGTGATCTTCCGCTTGGCGACCTCCTGTGCCAACGCCTTGGTAGCGCCGATAATGGCGGCCTTGGCGGCACTGTAGTTGGTCTGTCCGGGAACTCCTTTCAAGCCCGAAAGCGACGCCATGTTGACGATACGGCCTTCGCGCTTGCGCAACATCGTCTTCACCACACGACGGGTGATGTAGAAGAATCCGTTCAGCGGTGCGTCGATCACGCTGTGCCAGTCTTCGTCGCTCATCATGATCATCAGGTTGTCGCGGCGCGTGCCGGCGTTGTTCACCAACACAGAGATAAAATCCTCAGGATGGGCCTTCTCCCAGCCTTCCAGCGCAGCGTCCACGGCCTGCTCGTCAGCGATGTCAAACTTCAGCAATTCGCAAACACCGCCCTGAGCCTCAATCATTTGCTTGGTCTCTTCGGCAGCTGCGTCGTTACTGACATAATTCACAATCACAGGCATCCCGTCACGGGAGAGGCGCAACGCCACTGCACGTCCGATACCACGGGAACCTCCGGTTACTAATGCGTATTTCATATTGTTTGGTTTGATGTTTATCTTGCTTGTTCTCTTACCCAACCCCACACTGCGCTTCGCTTGTATGGGGTTAATTGCGCTTCGCGCGTTTTGCCTCTTCGAGGTGGCTTTGGAAATTATATTTCATTAAGAATCAATCCAATGACAATGGGTTATCCTTCAAAAACGACTGGATATTGCGGATGTCTTCGTAGAATGGGGTGTCCTCGACGAATACGGGACAGATTTCGCGGACTTGCTTGTAAATCTGTCGGGAAATAGGGGCGAGTTTGTCGGCTATCTTCAGGATGTCAACGGCTTGCGCGAAGGCTATGTACTGGATGGCCATCACCTGCCAAGCGTTCTCGATGACGCGCTTGGTGAGCAGCGCGGTGTTGGTGCCCATACTCACAATATCCTGGTTATCATTGTTGTTCGGAATACTGTGCACATAGTTGGGCATGGCCAGCGTCTGGCACTCGGCGGTGGTGGAGGTGGCCGTGAACTGGCACGCCTGCATTCCGTAGTTGAGTCCCAACTTGCCCATGTTGAGGAACGGGGGCAGAATGCCGTTGATACGGTCGTGGAAGAGGTAGTTGAGCTGCCGTTCGGTGGTCATCACGAGGCGCACCATCGCGATTTTCACCTTGTCCTGCTCCAGGGAGATGTAGTCGCCGTGGAAGTTGCCGCCGTGATAGACATTGCGGGTCTCCGGATCCACGATCGGGTTGTCGCAGGCGGAGTTGACCTCCTCTTCCAGCACGCGGCGACAGTTGATCAGTGTCTCGTAAATCGGGCCCAAAATCTGCGGGGTGCAGCGTAACGAATAGTAAGCCTGCACTTTATGTTCGAAAATTTCCTCCGTATGATGACCATCATAGAGCATGTGTTCGCGCTGTTGCAGGCATTGGCTGTCGCGGGCGAGGGTGCGCATGCGGGCGGCCATCACCTGCTGGCCTTCGTGACGGCGCACCTCGTTGAGCGGTGCGGCCATCCAATCGTCGTATGAGCCGGCAATCTCGTTCATCATCACCGCGGCTAGCGTGGCCCAGTCGAGGAGCTGCTCGGCTTGGAACTGGTTGACCATGGCTATGCCGGTCATCACACCCGTGCCGTTGGTGATGGAGAGGCCTTCGCGGATATGGATTTTGAAGGGTTCCAACCCGTTCTCTTTCAGCACTTCCGCCGCAGGTCTCCATTCGCCGCGGTAGTGGACACTCCCCTCGCCTATCATCGTCAGGGCGAGGTGCGCCAGCTGCACGAGGTCGCCGCTGGCCCCCACGCTGCCGTGCTGGGGAATCATCGGGATGATGTCGCGGTTGATCATCTCCACGAGAAGCTTCACCAAGTCGGGATGCACGCCGGAGCGCGCCTGCAGGAAAGTGCCGAGACGGGCCACCATGGCGGCCTTCACGCACTCGTCCGGGAGCGGTTCGCCCGCACCGGTGGAGTGACTCCGGATGATGTTATACTGCAGGGCGATAAGATGATCGTCATCGACACGCCACTGCGCCATCGGTCCGAAACCCGTGTTGATGCCGTAGATGATTTTGTCCGCACTGAACTGCTTCAGAAATTCGTGGCACGCCGCCACTTTGTCCATCGGCAGCTCGGACAGTTCTATCTTTTTGTCGCCGTAAACGATTTTCTCAACGTCAGATAGGGTAAAAACGGTGTTCATTTTTTAGCTTAGAATTTGCGGCCGCGAAAATAGTATTTTTTTGCGAACCTTTGGCATTGGAGTTGAAAGGTGAGGGAATAGGGAATAGGCAACAGGCAATAGGCAATTGGAAGAGTTCAAAGTCAAAGTCAGGTCAGTTTTCTCCGAACGGTTCCACATGTACTGCCACGTGGGTTTCCTCCCCGTAACGTTCCACCAGTCGCCGCTCGATTTCCGTGGCTTTGTCGTGAGCAGCCTTCAACGAGAGGTTGCCGTCCATCAGGATATGCAGTTCGATGGCGTAGTGGTTGCCGATACGACGGGTGCAAAGTTCGTGAGGTTCAGACACTTCCGGAACAGAACGCACGATTTCCAGAATTTCATTCTCCACTTCTTCGGGCAGTGACTTTTCCATCAGTTCGCCCACCGAGTTGCGCATCAGGTCAACGGCGCCTTTGATGATAAACGCACCCACAATGATGGATGCGATGGGGTCAAACACCGCCCAGTTCTCGCCACAGAAAATAGCACATCCTATACCCACTGCCGCCGCAATCGAAGTGAGCGCGTCGCTGCGATGATGCCATGCGTTGGCAATCATCGCCTCAGAGTCAAGCTGTTTCGCCTTTCGGTTGGTGTATTGGTAAATAATCTCTTTCAGCACAATAGAGACAATGGCCGCCCAGAAAGCGATCATGCTGGGTTGCGCCAATTGTCCGCCGTTGGCCCACAGGAAGATACGTTGCGCACCGCCCACGAGAATGCCGACCGCCACAACAAACAACGCCAGCCCGATGAGTGCAGTGCCCAAGGTTTCGAACTTGCCGTGACCGTACTCATGGGATTTGTCTTTGGGTTTGCTGCTGATGCGCACACAGGCGATCACCACCATGTCGGTGGCAAAATCTGACACCGAATGGACGGCATCGGCCATCATGGCAGCACTGTTGCCCAACATGCCGGCCACAAACTTCAACACCATCAACAACGCGTTGACGAAACTTCCCCAAAGGGTCACTTTGTAGATTTCTTTCTCTCGAGTCATGTTTCTAAATTTCGGAACGACGGCTATTTTTTCCTTTCCAGCTTCGGTTTGATCTCCTTCTCGAAAATGTCACGTCTCACGATGCGATAATGCGGGAAGTACGCAGCATTGTAGGCGCGACTGTGATGCATCGCTTTATTGTTCCGGGCGGCTTCTGTCAATGCTGGCTCGTCCTCGGCAACCCCCTCAACGTCAATCTCGTTCTCACGGATGGTACGGACAATCTCCGCCCACTCCGTAGCCCATTCTGTCTTAGGTTCTTGAAACTCATTAGCACTCCTGACAAACGCATCCAGCAACTCTTCCGCGGAAATCAAGCTGTCCACAACGGCGGAGAGAAACACCCGCACGTAACGGCCTTCGCAGCCCGTCGGCTCGTAATAGGAATACGGATAGGAAACATCATTCCCCGACAGTTCTGAATAGAGATAATGCCGCACCATCGCGGTGTCCGTAATCAGATGTCCCGGACCAAAATGGTCTTGATAAAAACTCTTGTAAATATCCTGAAGCCGAGCCTCCGGATAGATATCCATCATATGTTCAATAGCCGTTTGGAGCGTCTGCGGCTGCTCTTTCTGCCCGCAGGATGCAAGCAACATAGTCACGCCGACAAACATGATAATCAAGGGGTTCCTTTTCATTTTATTGTTTATTCGTTCTTAACAAGCTTTCGCTTTACGGATGGTCATGACCGCAAATCAATGAATTTCACGGGTTTCCGGGCGCTGGGCGGGAAGTTGATGCGCTGGACCTCTTCGACAGAGCTGATGACGACCGCCGGGGCGACGCGGACGTGCGCGCGGAAACGGTTCTTCAGCTCGTTGACGATCTCCTCGGGATGGTTCTTGAACCGCACGTTCTCCTCGACGGCCTCGGCGTTCAGCCCCACCTTCACGACCACCTCGTCGGTGCCCTGCTGCGAATCTTGCACGTAAATCACGTAATTCTGCACGAACGGCGTGTTGTTCAGCACATCCATGAGCGCAGGCGGATAGAGGGTCGTGCCTTTCAGCTTGATCATGTTGTTCTTGCGACCCACCAACGGAGTGAGACGGTAACTATTTCTTCCACAGCGACATTGTTCGGTGATTTTCGCGCACATATCGCCCGTGCGGAAGCGCAGCAGCGGCATACCCTCCACACCGAGGGTCGTCACCACCCCCTCGCCGGTCTCGCCGTCGGCCACCGGCAGATTGTCTTCCCCGATGATCTCCACGATAATGAGTTCCGGATGCACGTGACCGCCAATGCCGTACTCGCACTCGCTGAAGGTCGCGCCCATCTCGGTGGAGGAGTAGGTGGCGTAGAGCTCCACATCCCATTTCGACTTGATCTGCTCGCCCAGGAGGTTGAGCGAGAAATCCTGGTTGCGCAGACTCTCGCCGATGCCGATAATCTTGCGGATACTGGAGTTCTGGTAGTCAATACCATGATCCTCAGCGTATTGAATCAGTCGCGGAATAAACGACGGCACGCACATGATGCTGTCGGGCTTGATGCGCTGGATGGTGTCCCACTGCAGTTCGGGGATGCCGTTGCCCACACGGATGACGGAGGCGCCAAGCTCCCTCAGACCGAGGAAATAGGCCAATCCTGCCATAAAACGCTTGTCGAGGGTGACCATCAGCTGGAGGATGTTACCCGGCTGTAAACCAGCACATTCGAAGCTTTTCTTTTCATTGTAGGCCAGACGTTGGAGATCCTTTTCGGTACAGCAGAAGGTCACGGGGTCGCTCAGCGTGCCACTGGTGGTGATGTAGTCGATGACCTTTTCCTTCGGCACGCACAGGAAGTCCTCATTGAAAAGTTGGAGATCTTTTTTCTCGGTAAACGGGATGTTCACGAGGTCCTCGATGGTGCGGATTTTCTCCACCTTGATGCCGTAGCGCTCGAACATGCGCTGGTAGAAGCGCGAATGTTGCTGCAGATACCGCAGGGCTTCGTGCATTTTCCCCTCTTGGAACTGTTTGATTTCCTCAGGGGAGGCGAATTCTATATCGTTCTTGTTGGTTTTCATTATCTTATCTTTCCTGATATCCCTTAAAAAGAAGCGGCAAAAATAGCAAAATTACGGGACTTGTCAGCCGATTCACAAAATTTCCGATGTGAGATTCTCCTCGCCCTTCAGCAGCCGAGAGATATATTGCGGGAAACAGCCGGCAAGTTCTGCTGACTGTCGTTGCGATATATGCAACATTCATTCTTCATACTGAATCATTCACGCATACGCCGCCGCCGGGAGCATTTTGGCGCAGCGGCTGATGATGTCGTTGGCGTTGGCAAAACCCGCGTCGCACACTCTTTTATCCTTGTTCCCATCGTAGCCCATGGACAGATGCAAGGTATTGTAGCCGTCAGCGATTGCCGCCAGCAGTTTCTTGTCTCGTCTGGCGGCCTCTTCCTGGTATTTCCTTATGTCAGGGCGGCCTTTCCGTTTGGATATGCCAAACAAGGCGTCAAGCGCAATCAGGCAACCGTTCCACAACGTGTTCCCCGCCATCTTGACATATTTACCGTCCGAGTAACGGTTCAGTTCGGGGTCGTAGCAGGCCTTCTTGATGACCTCTTCCGCGTTGGCCACATACCTGCGGGCCTCTTCAATGGGATCTTTCTTTTCCATGATTTTCTTGTTTTAATTTGATGATATAATCCAGGTTGCAAAAATACAACAAAAACAAGCCGTTGTCAAGGGTTTTGAAAATTTCTTTATTCATTGAAAACCAACGACTTGAAAACTCACCCAATATTATTTTTTAAATTAATTGTTAAAATATTTCCTACATTTTGCACAATTCCACTTGACTTTCCCGGAAATGTTTTGTATCTTTGCGGCGGAAACAACCGATAGGTTTTATCATCGGAATCAAATATGAAACAACTCAGGCTCGCATGTTCAAAAAGAAGAAAAACGGGTGCGCGAAGAATGCTCCGGCCGCGGCAGGCAGCCGCGGCCG
>JAEEIG010000164.1 GCA_016281255.1 Bacteroidales bacterium | reverse complement strand
GCGTCGGGGCACACCTCTTCCCATTCCGAACAGAGAAGTTAAGCCCGACCGCGCCGATGGTACTGCCTTACCGGTGGGAGAGTAGGTCGTCGCCCAATACCATAGAAAAGCCCGCTTCATCCGAAGCGGGCTTTTTTTTTGTTTTCAACGCCCTTCATGTCAATATTTTTTATAAATTTGCGCCCTATTGTGTTTATTATTTAAAATATTATAAATCAATTAATTATACATCAATGAAAGTTTATCAAACGAAAGAAATCAGGAATATTGCCATCATCGGCGGTAACCGCACCGGTAAAACCACGCTTTCTGAAGCTATGGCATTCCATGGCGGAGTCATCAGCAGAAGAGGTACAGTGGAAGACAAAAACACCCTCTCAGACTACCGTGAAGTTGAATTGGAAAGACAACAATCCATCAACAGCTCTGTTTTATATGCCGAATTCAATGGCAATAAAATCAATATGATCGATTGTCCTGGTTTTGATGACTTCATTGGTGAGACTATTTCCGCACTTCGCGTGATGGACACCGCCCTCATGGTCATCAACTCCCAGAACGGTGTCGATGTCGGTGCCGAAATCCAATGGCGTCACACAAAGGCTGCTCACATTCCCGTGATGTTCGCCGTCAACCAACTCGATCACGAGAAAGCCAATTTCGACGAAACCCTGCATCAGCTGAAAGAATACTTCGGCGGCAGTGTCATGGCTTTCCAATACCCTGTCAACGCTGGTATCGGCTTCGACGCCGTGATTGACCTTCTCCAAATGAAGATGCTCAAATTCCCGGCTAACGGCGGTAAAATGGTGGTGGAAGATATTCCCGCCGACCAAATGGCCAAGGCTGAGGAGATGCACAGCGCTCTTATCGAAGCTGCTGCTGAGAACGACGAGGCTCTCATGGACAAATTCTTCGAGGAAGGCACTCTTTCTGAAGACGAAATGATCAAAGGTCTGAAACTCGGTATCGCCAACCGCGGCACCTTCCCGGTGATTTGCGTGGCTGCCAAGAGCGACCAAGGTATCGACCGCATGATGGACCTCATCATCAAGAACTGCCCGACACCCGACGAAGGACGCACTATGAAGGCTACCAACGGCAATGAACATAAATTTAACGCTGCCGAGCCTTTCGCTGGTTTCATCTTCAAAATCGGTATCGAGCAACACCTCGGTGAAGTCGCTTTCATCAAGGTCGCTGATGGCGAAATCAAGAAGGCTGACGATCTGCTCAACACCACGACCAATACCAAGGAGCGTATTTCCCAATTGCTCGCTTTCGCCGGCAAAAACCGCGTGGAGGTGGAGAAAGCCGTGGCTGGTGATATCGTGGCTACTATCAAGCTGAAATCCTCTCCTACGGGCACCACGTTGGTGGCTAAGGGCGACGATGTGATTGAACCCACCGTGTATCCGGATCCTAAGTTCCGCACTGCCGTGAAGGCTGTCAACAGCTCTGACGATGAGAAATTGGGCGCTGCGTTGAACGAAATCCGCAAGACTGACCCGACGTTCCAGATGGAGCAATCCAAGGAACTGAAACAGCTCATCATCTCCGGTCAGGGTGAGCAACATCTCAACATCGTGAAATGGATGATTGAGAAGCTCAACAAGATCGAAGTTGAATACTATGCCCCGAAGATCCCGTATCGTGAGACTATCACCCGTTCTGCAGAGGCTATGTATCGTCACAAAAAACAATCCGGTGGTTCCGGTCAATTCGGCGAGGTGCACATGCTCATCGAGTCTTACTACGAAGGCATGCCTACCCAAACCAAATACCCCATTCGTGCCACGGAAACCTACGATCTGCCTTGGGGAGGTAAGTTGATCTACAACAACTGTATCGTCGGTGGTGCCATTGATGCACGCGTCATGCCCGCCATCCTGAAGGGTAGCATGGAGAAGATGGAAGATGGTCCTCTGACCGGTTCTTACGCGCGTGATATCGTGGTGAACATTTACGACGGTAAAATGCACCCGGTCGATTCCAACGAATTGGCATTCAAATTGGCTGGTCGTAACGCTTTCAAGGAAGCCTTCAAGAACGCCGGTCCGAAGATTTTGGAACCCATTTACGATGTCGATATCTTCGTTCCCGCCGACCGTATGGGTGATGTGATGACCGATATGCAGGGTCGTCGTGGTATCATGATGGGTATGGACAGCGAAGGTGCTTTCCAGAACATCCACGCCAAGATTCCGTTGGCTGAGATGAACAAATACTCCACCACCCTGAGCTCCATTACTTCAGGTCGTGCTTCTTACAGCATGAAATTCGCTGAATATCAACAGGTTCCTGCCGAGGTTCAGAGCGAAATCATCAAGAAATACGAAGAAGAGAACAAGGACGAAGAGTAAAATCTTTGAACTACCTCACTGTCGATAAAGTCTCCAAGTCCGTAGGCGAAAAAGAGCTGTTCCATCAGATCACTTTTGGTCTGGAGAAGGGACAAAAAAGCGCTCTCATCGCCCGCAACGGCACGGGGAAAAGTACACTCCTCAATATCATTGCCGGATTCGACACCCCCGACGAAGGGCAGGTGATCATCCGCAATGATATTGTGGTTTCGTATTTGCCGCAACGGGATGACTTCAACGACGACAGTTCCGTGCTGGATACACTTTTTGACACACAAACGCCTGTATTCGAGGCTATTAAGGAATACGAAACTTGTGTGACACTGATGGAGAACGGCAAGGAGGTGTCGCAGGAGCGTATGGAGAAGGCCATTTCCGACCTCGACCGGCTGCAGGCTTGGGACTACGAATCGAAGGTGAAGGAGATCCTCTCGAAATTCGGCATTCACGACGTACTGAAGAATGTGGGCGAGCTTTCTGGCGGTCAGCGGAAAAAAGCCGCATTAGCCAAAACGCTCATCGCCGACACAGACCTTCTCATCCTTGACGAGCCTACCAACCACCTCGACATCGAAATGACCGAATGGTTGGAAAACTACCTCTCCACCGCCAACATCACCCTGCTGATGGTCACCCACGACCGCTCATTCCTCGACCGTGTCTGCAACGACATTTTCGAACTTTCCAACGGCAACTTGTACCATTACCGGGGCAAATATGACTACTTTTTGGAGAAAAAGGCCGAGCGGTTGGCCAACGCGGCTGCCGAGCAGGAGAAACTGCGGCAACTCTACCGTCGCGAACTCGCGTGGGTGCACACCTCTCCTCAGGCCCGCACCTCCAAGGCCCGCGCCCGCATCAACAATTTCGAAAAGCTTCAGGAAGCCGTGAGTGTGCGCAGCGAAGCCGCCCCCGAAGGCTTCAAGGTTCAGTCCGAACGTATCGGGAACAAAATTCTGGAAATCAGTCATTTGGATTTCGCATATCCCGACCAGACCATCGTCAAGGATTTCTCCTACATCTTCAAAAAAGGGGAAAAGTGCGGTATTGTGGGCAAGAACGGCTCCGGCAAGAGCACTTTCCTGAAGATGATCATGGGAGAAGTGATTCCCGACGGTGGCAAAATCACCCCCGGACTGACCATCAAGTTCGGCTATTTCTCGCAGAACGGGATGGAATACGCCGGTAACAAAATCGTGCTGGAGTTAGTGAAAGAACACGCTGAAGTGATTCGTATGGAGAATGGCAACTATATGAGTGCCAGTAATTTCCTGAATCATTTTGGGTTCCCGTACAGTCTGCAATACACCTACTATGACGACCTCAGCGGCGGTGAGAAACGGAAACTGCACCTGCTCATCACGCTTCTGAAAAACCCCAATTTCCTCATTCTCGACGAGCCCACCAACGATTTCGACATCGACACGCTGAACCTGCTGGAAGACTTCCTCGGCAACTTCGAAGGCTGTTTGCTCATCGTTTCCCACGACCGCTGGCTGATGAACAAACTGGTGGATCACCTCTTTGTCTTCGAGGGCGACGGTGTCATCCGCGACTGCTGGGGCAACTACGAGGACTACCGGCAAGAGCGCGAAAAGGAACGGCGCATCCAGAAACGCATAGAGAAGGCCGCCCGACCCGAACCGGTGAAACCGCAACGCACACCACAGCCCAACAAACTGACATACAAGGAGAAACGCGAGTTGGAATCCTTGGAAACCGACATTGCCAACATGGAAATCGAAAAGAAGATTCTCGAAGAGAAAATGTCTATCGGCAAAGGCTCGCCCGAAGACTTCGCCGAATGGGGCAAACGATACAATGAGATCAACCAGCTTTTGGATGAAAAAACCGAACGCTGGATGGAACTGTCCGAAAAAGAATCGTAGAGACGTATCGCATACGTCCGTTGCACCATAAAGAAAGCACTTATGCATTACTTTTATTCCCCCGATATATCCCAACCCTTCGTTACCTTAAACAACGAAGAATCAGAACATTGTGTGCGTGTGATGCGTCATCGCGAGGGTGATATGGTGCGTGTCACCGACGGTTGCGGCCATTTGGCGGAAGCCGTTATTGCCGAGGCACACCCGAAAAAGTGTCTATTGGAGATTCGTCAGCATATTACCGACAACCTCCTCACTCACAATGGCTTGCATTTAGCCGTGGCTCCCACCAAAAATGCCGACCGCATGGAATGGCTGTTGGAGAAAGCCATCGAAATCGGCATTTGTTCGCTGACGTTCCTGCAGTGCGACCATTCCGAGCGCACGCACCTCAACTTAGAACGGTTGCAACGGTTGGCCGTGGCTGCGCTGAAACAATCGCAAACCACCTGGCTACCGCCACTCAAGATGATGAAATTCTCGGTTTTTATCCAGCAAAACAAAGATACACAGGCAGATAAGTTCATTGCCTGGTGCGATGAGAATAATCAACATCAGTTGGTCAATACCCCACGCAACTATTCCGAAATGATTTTGTTAATCGGACCGGAAGGGGACTTCAGTCCGGAAGAGATTTCCGCGGCCCGCGAGGCTGGATACATGGAGGTCAAATTAGGCGACCGCCGG
>JAEEIG010000163.1 GCA_016281255.1 Bacteroidales bacterium | reverse complement strand
TCTGGTAGTCGATGACTCCATCGTGGTGTTGGAGAACATCACCACGCATATCGAGCGAGGGTCGAAGCCCAAGGCGGCGGCCGTGTTCGCCACCAGTGAGGTGTCCCTCTCCATTATCGCTTCCACCTTGGTGATTATCGCTGTGTTCTTGCCGTTGACCTTCCTTACCGGTATGGCCGGCGTGCTCTTCAAACAGTTGGGATGGATTGTCACCATCGTGATTGCCGTCTCCTTGGCGGCCGCTATGACGCTGACCCCGATGCTTTGTTCCCTCCTTTTAAAGAAGAACCCGAAGAAGAGCAAGTGGTTCGCCACGGTTTACGGTCCTATTGAACGATTCCTCGCCCGTCTGGATAACGGCTACGCCAAACTGCTCCGCTGGTGCGTTAACCACCGGAAGACGGTTGTCGGTGTTGCCACGATCGTCTTCCTCGCCAGCTTGACCCTGCTGAAGGTGATTCCTACCGAGTTTTTCCCGACGCAGGACAACGCCCGTTTGAGTGCCACCGTGAAGCTGCCGCAGGGCACGCGTGTGGAGACCACCAAGGCGTTGGGCGACCAGATTGTGAAGGAGATCCGTGAAAAGTATCCGGACGAAATCAAATCCATCAACTATTCTGTGGGTATGCCCGATGAGGACAACACCTGGAGCCTGATGCGTGATAACGGCACGAATTTGCTTTCCTACAACATCCGCTTGGTCAAGAAGACGGAACGTGAGAAGTTCATTACGGAGATTGCCGATGGTGTTCGCGACATCCTGCGCCAGCATATCGAAATTGTCTCCTCCACGGTTACCACCGGACAGGGCAACATGGGTGGACAATCGACCGTTGACATTGAGCTTTACTGTTACGACTTCAACACCACCGACCAGTTCGCCGCTGACCTTGCCGAACGTATGCGGAAAGTGCCGGGTTGCTCCGAGGTGGTGATCAGCCGTGACGAATACACGCCCGAGTTGGAGGTTGTCTTCGATCGCCAGAAGCTGGCCGAGAACGGACTCAACTCCACGACGGCTGCCGGTTACGTACGCAACCGCTTCAACGGTTACACGGCTTCGCAGTTCCGTGAGGATGGTGACGAGTACAACATTCGTGTGCGTTACGCGCCTGAGTTCCGTAACGATGTGCACGCCATTGAGAACATCCTGATGTACAACAACATGGGCAAGGGCATCCGTGTAGGTGACGTGGCCAAGGTGGAAGAGACCTTCACCCCGCCGACCATCGTCCGCAAGGACCGTGAGCGTATGGTCAAGGTCTCGTGCGTGGTGGCCAAAGGTGCCGTGTTGAGCGAGTTGGTGGAATCCGCACAGAAGGAACTTGACCAGATGGATGTTCCCGCCACCCTCGACTATAAGATCGGTGGCACATGGGAAGACCAGCAGGACGCTTTCGGCGACATGTTCGTCTTGATGGCCCTGATCGTTATGTTGGTCTATGTGGTGATGGCTGCCCAGTTCGAATCGTTTAGTTATCCGTTCGTCATCATGGGCTCCATCCTCTTCGCCCTCACCGGTGTGTTGATCGGTTTGGCCGTCACACGCACAGCCTTGGGTATCATGGCGTTGATTGGCGTGATGATGTTGATCGGTATTGTGGTGAAGAACGGTATCGTGCTGATTGACTACACCAGTTTGTGTGTCGAGCGCGGCATGAGCATCAAAGACGCTGTTGTCGCCGGCGGCCGTTCCCGTCTGCGTCCCATCTTGATGACCACCCTGACCACGGTTTTGGGCATGATCCCGTTGGCCGTCGATAAGGGCGAAGGCGCCGAGATGTGGAACTCCATGGGTATGGTCGTGGCTTGGGGTCTCACCTTCTCCACGATGGTCACCTTGATTCTCATCCCGATCCTCTTCAGCAAGTTCGCCGAATGGAACGCCCGTGGTGCGGCCCGCCGTCGCGAACGCCGCGAACGCAACAAAGCCCTCGGCGTGAATGAGGTTTAGTCAGCCGTCTTAACGAAAGCTCCCAATATAATAAAATCAGCTTCCTTAAGCAGCCTCGGAGAGGCAACACGCGCGAAGCGCAATTAACCCCACACAAGCGAAGCGCAGTGTGGGGATAATAAGAAAGAAGCCACACAAGCGAAGCGCAGTGTGGGGTTGAAAGGAACAAACAATCAAACAGTATCGAAAAATGAAAGCAGTCTTCATATCCTTATACCAAGCCTTCTACGAGGAGGTCATGGAAATCTTGGACAAAAACGGAATCCGCGGGTTCACCTTCTGGAATGAGGTTCAGGGCCGCGGCAGCGACGACGGGGAACCGCACTACGGCACGCACGCCTGGCCTACCCTGAACTCCGCCATTCTGGCCTTCATGCCGGACGAGAAGGTGGTACCGCTGCTCCGCGACATCCACAAACTCGACCTCTCCGCCGAGCAGCAGGGGTTGCGCGCATTTGTGCTCAACGCCGAGGAAGTAACTGACAAGGATCAGTAGAGACGCGCCATGGCGCGTCTCTACTGCCCAACCCAAAATATCGTACCGGTATTTTTTTTACTTTTGCACCGTCATTAATTTCCACGGTATGTTACAAAGAATCTTCGGGTTCGACCCCGAAAAACATAGTATTAAGACGGAAATTGTGGCGGGCATCACCACTTTCCTTACGATGGCCTACATTCTGGCCGTCAACCCTGGCATTTTCAGCGCTTTGGCCGAACAAGGAATGCCTACCGATTCGGTGTTCACCACCACTGCGCTGGCGGCCATCATCGGCACCCTGATTATGGCGGTTTACGCCAAGAAGCCTTTCGCTCTCGCCCCTGGCATGGGACTGAACGCCTTCTTCGTCTTCACGGTCTGCCTATCCATGGGCTACTCGTGGCAGTTCGCCCTTACCGGCATCTTGCTGGAAGGCATTCTATTCATCATCCTCACCATCACCAACGTCCGGCAAGCCATTGTGGACTCCATCCCTGCCTCTCTGAAATACGCCATCGGGGCTGGAATCGGGCTCTTCATCGCGTTCATTGGTCTGCAAAACGCCGGCATCATCATCGATGATCCCGCGACGCTCGTCGCCCTCAGCGAGGCCAAAAGCGGTCCCGTCC
Source organism: Bacteroidales bacterium (assembly GCA_016281255.1). GTDB lineage: Bacteria > Bacteroidota > Bacteroidia > Bacteroidales > WCHB1-69 > F23-D06. The sequence goes on along the minus strand of JAEEIG010000163.1, from coordinate 16,395 downwards.
TCCTCTTCATCATCGGAATGACCATCACCTCCGTTCTCGTGGTTCTGAAGGTGAAAGGCGGCATCCTGTTCGGCATGCTGGTCACAACCGTCATCGGCATTTTCTTCGGGACAACCCATATCGACCACGCCGTGTCGGCACCCGCTTCCATTGCGCCCATTTTCTGTCAGTTCGAATGGTCGAACATCTTTTCCTGGGACATGCTCGTCGTGGTATTCACCTTCCTTTTTCTCGATTTGTTCGACACGCTCGGCACCATCATTGGCGTGTCGGTGAAAGCCAATATGATCGACAAAGAGGGACGTGTGGACGGTCTCAACCGCATTCTCATGACCGATGCCATTGCCACTACGGTTGGCGCGTGCTTAGGTTCCTGCACCACGACCACTTACGTTGAGAGCGCTTCCGGCGTGGCCGAAGGCGGGCGCACAGGGCTGACCGCCTTTGTGGTGGCCATCGGCTTTGTCATCGCACTGTTCTTCAGCCCCGTTTTCCTGGCCATCCCGGCGGCCGCCACCGGCGCCGTGCTGGTCATCGTCGGCGTGATCATGATGTCGCCCATCGCCAAAATCGACTGGAACGACTACCGCGAATCCATCCCCGCGTTCCTCACCTCCGTGATGATGCCCTTGACCTACAGCATCACCCACGGCATCATGCTCGGCACCATCTCCTATGTGATCATCAACGCCTGCACGGGAAAGATGGACAAAACCAATGCCGTGTTATGGGTTCTTGCTATTCTGTTTGTGTTAAGATATATTTTTTTGTAAAACAGGACAATATTAATCCGTTTTTCCCGTTAACAATTCAACGAAATCAACTCAAATGAATTGTTATGAAAAAACGTCTGTCTCTTATCATCATATTGTCCTTCGCCTTTGTTTGCAGTCCCTATGCCCAAATCCAGCATTTCACATGGCAGGGCAAACAACGTGAATATCTTATTACAACACCGGCTGACCATGAAGGATCGTTGCCGGTATTGTTTTTCCTTCACGGATTGGGTGACAATATCACCGTTTGTGACCAAGAGTTCAACTTCGCGCAGTTAGCCGAGGATTTCGGCTGGGCGATTGTGGTGCCACAAGCCCTCACCCAAGGCATTTTCGGCACTATGTGGAATGCGGGACTGCTGAGCAGCTCGATCGACGACGCCGGCTTCCTGCTGGCGCTTCTCGATTCGCTGACGGTGGAGTATCAACTCGACCCCGACAGCGTGTTCTTCACAGGCTTCTCCATGGGCGGTTTCATGACCTATCGCATGGCTATTGAGCATGGTGACCGTATCACGGCCTGTGCACCTGTCAGTGGACTGGTCTCCACTGCGGATGCCGCCAAAACACCCGTCACGCCTGTCCGTATTCTGCACATCCATGGCACCAACGACAACATTGTAGGCTACAACGGGGTTTCTTACGGCTCGACACTCGGCCTCGGGGTCGATGCCATCCTCGATTATTGGCAGAATGCCAACGATTGCAACGGCGAATTTGCCATTGACACACTGCCCAACCTCAAGATCGACGGACTGCGTTTCATCCGCTACACCTACAATTGCGACACTGATTTGCAGCATTTGAAAGTGGTGGGCGGCACACACAAATGGTACCACAATGCCGACCTGTATGATGTTGCCTACGAAGATATTATTTACGAGTTTTTCACGGGACACAATGCCCCGTCAAGAACCCCTACTCGTGAGAAAGCACATATCGTGATCTATCCGAATCCAACCACAGGCATCTTCAATGTCCAATTGTTTGAATGCGATTCCCCCACTATCGATATTCGAGTGTATGACATGTATGGAAAATTGGTGAATGTTGTAAAGACAATGTGTACTTCATCCCTGCAAACCGTGCCAATCGACCTGTCATGCCACCCCAGCGGCGTTTACTTTGTGTACGAACAGAGCGGCGCAGTGGCGAAGGTGGTGGTGACCCATTAATGCTGACACACCGCTAAATCATCATCTTCTCCAATCTCGTCCAATCGATTTCCGGTCGAGGCTGGAAATATTTGTCATGCCTTTTGGAACGGTATAGCATGGCGTCTTCGGGATTGATGTTCCATTGCGTTTCGTCTTCAGTGATGGCGACTAACAAATCTTCCGCCCCGAAACAGAGGTACAGCCATTCTCCAATGTGCTTTTTGAACAGTTCCGGTTGGCACCAGGCCTGGACAGTACAGGAGCAAAAACACCCGATATCGTCCGCCAAATCGTAGAGCACCTGTCGTGACACACCGCACGGGAACGTGATGGCATATCTGCCTTCACCACGTTTCCAAAGTAACGGCACATTTTCAAGAGTACCCTCGTAACCTGTCATACTGTCCAAAATCAGTTTCTCCAGCTGCCCGTAATCGGTTACGTTATCTAACAGGATAACGGTGGTGGTGTCTATGGGGTTGCGAAACCGCTCCTCTTGAATGGCAGCCAACTCTTTGAGTTGTTTCTGTTTGAGCATCCGGTCTTGTAATTCCCATTTGCGTTTTATCCGATTGAAGAACAGGGTGAAATAGAGCATGTACAGCGAACCACCAATCATCAAAGCTATAACGAAATAAGCAAAGAAGCCGGGCGACCATGAAGGGTCCGACAATTTTTCTTTAATGAAAAGATACGGTACATAAGCGAAAACCAGCGCCTGGATGAAAGCAGCTATCCTAAAAAATGCATTACCGTATTTTTCGAAAAACAACATGACACGGCGGTTCTGATAGAGACATGGTGTACTACATTCCTACTGCGCTACCAATTTCTCAATTTCCTCTTGTAACTTCTCTGACACCGGCACCAAAGGCAAACGTAATGCATTATCAATCAAACCCATTGCAGACATAATGGCTTTCACGCCGGCGGGACTGCCCTCTTTGAAGCAATCGACGGTGAGCGGCACCAACTGTTGGTGGATTTTGCGCGCCTCGTCCAATTCCTGATCCATGATATGGTGCACCATATCGGCCACTTTTGCGGGGAACGCATTGGCCATCACAGAGATAAGTCCGTCGGCTCCGGCGGCCATGAGCGGCAGTGTGAGCAGGTCGTCGCCGGAAATCACCAAGAATCCATCGGGACGTTTGGCAAGCAGCTGCAGAATCTGCTTCATCATGCCGGAAGCCTCCTTGATGCCCACCACATTCGGACACTCCTCGATGATGCGCAGTGTGGTGGCCGCCTCCAAGTTACAGGAGGTGCGACCCGGCACATTGTAGAGGAACACGGGCATATCCGTGGCAGAGGTAAACGCCTTGTAGTGAGCTATTAATCCCGCTTGCGACGGTTTGTTGTAGTAAGGGGTAACCGTCAGGATGGCATCCACATCAAACATGGCCAGATGCTCCAGCTTGCGAATCATGAACTGCGTATTGGGCCCGCCCAGTCCGACCATCACAGGCAGACGGTTGGCGTTAGTGTCTAATATACAGCGTAACACATCGTCTTTTTCTGGCGGCGCGAGTGTAGGATATTCGCTGGTGGTACCCATGGCGAGCAGATAATCCACCCCTTCGCCGATCACCTTGTTGACCAGCTGCTCCAATCGCGGAAAGTCGATTTGTCCGTCCTCTTTGAAGGGCGTGATCAGCGCGACGCCCAAACCTTTGAATGACTGTTGGATATTCGTTCTCATTTTCCTGCAAGTTTTTGGGTATAGTTGAAGGCGGAAGCTAAAAATTGCTTGTAATTGCCGCTATCGGTCTGAATGGTGAGATCGTAAAGATCTTGATAGTCGGCACAGCTGCCGATAATGAATTTCGCATGTGCTGTGGTCAGGATGGCCTCTATGGGCGCATGATAGCGGTAGTTGAAGTCCAAAAGGATGTCGAAATCGCGGTTGACGAAGTCAGTGACTTGGATCATGTTCGGTTCGCCGCACCACGTGAGCTGTTTTTGGCAAAAATAGTCGGCTGAGAGTTGTTGCAGGCAATAAAAGGGCACAAATTTCTCGTCAACGTAGCCGATAAGATGCACAACGGTGTTGTTTTGTTGCAGTTGGGTGAAGATTTTAAAGATGGCCTTGTAGGAGTCTTCGTCAGTGATTTCGCACAACACACCGATGGTTCCGGCACGCTCTAACGCACAAACCTCCCTGATTTTGTCGGGTTTCTTCGCATTGAGATGCCTACGCAGGAAATATTGTTTTATTTTGGCAAACATGAAATCCATTTTAATTTAACCTGCAAAAATACAAAAATTGTTGAAAAGAGAAGGACTTGTTTTCCGGAAATAAAAAACGGGCGGAAAATTTCCGCCCGTAGTTTTCAAAAACATAATAATCACTTGACAACCACCTGTTTGGTAATTTGAGTGCCATTGCTGGTCACGGTCACAACGTATGTGCCGGGAGCCATGCCGTCGGTGGAAACCACCACATGGCTGTCGCCATAGAAGCCGTCGAACACCTTTTGGCCCAACATATTGTGGATTTCCACGCGATCGATCACCTCGGAGGAAACCTGCACATAGTCGGTGGCCGGATTCGGATAAATCTTCACCTCGATCTGGTTGTGCTCGTTGACGGAAACATCCGTGACAGTGACAGTGACGGGCAAGATGACTTCACTGTTCGCAATATCACTGGAGAAGCAGTGCAGATTCACCGTGTAATGGTCGTTCACGGCCATTCCGTTGGAGTTGACCGTCACGGTAGCGGTAACGTTAGCTCCGGCGTTGATGCTGCCCACGTCAGGCGTCACGGTCAACCACGGGGTGATGGGTGTACCGTTGACTTTGCCGCCCAAACACAAGTTAAAATCGTAATCAGTGCCTGTAAAACGGTTGTACCATGTCGAGCCTCTCTTGTACCAGCAGCTGTAGTCGTTGGCGAAAGCACCGTCCATAGGAGCCAGATATGCGCCTTCTGGCTGCACGAACCAAACACCGAACCAGAGGTCGCTGCCGTCGATCAGGTAAGGGGTGTTAAGCGGGATGGAGTTCCAACCACTGTCGGGGACGAAGGTCTGCTCATAGACCACTGCACCGGGTCCGGGATGCAGGAGATTGTTGCTCATGGCATAGACGCGAATCTTTGCGGTGGGAAGGGCCTGACTCATAAAGAAGTGGATTTCATTAAGCGTTTTCCCGATATGCTGATGAAGGGCTGAGGAGGGGAATCCAACAGCGAGTTCAACATCAGCAGCTTCTCCACTCCAACCCACGTAGGTATAGGGGTCATCGAGGTAATAATTCAGTTGCGTTTCGGTGGTAGGTGTCGGGTTAGGATTCGGAATGACGTAGGTGGGGATGATGTAGAAATCAGTGCCGCCAGTGCCGGGATTGCCCATCACAAACGGTTCAGAAGCCGTGGTGTTGGGATTCATATAGATCATCATCGTTTCCGGAGAGACCTCAAACTCGCCGACCTGAGCGGCAGAAAGCTCTGTCACCACGAAATCGTCCACATAGTAAGTGCCGGAAAGGTTGTTGGGCGCACCAGCATACAGGTCGATACCAGCCAATTGGTTCACACCGCCAGTGGTAGCGTCACCCGTGTAGTGGAACGGCCATGAGTTCACCAGCACGTTGTTGATGGTCAAGGAAGTTTGATCCTGATCCATATCCACATCCATCACCACGGGGAACCATGCGTTGGAAGGATAGTTGAAATTGATCTCGGAACCGCCCACCTTGAGGTATCCGGTGCCGTTGTTGTAGAAATAGCACTCGTATGACCATTGCTGCAACAACACGTGTTGGATGTTGAAGTAACCGCCGTTACCTGTACTCGGAACGTACATATTAAATGTAACGGTGTAGTGACCGGTGGTATAATTGCCGAAAGGATACACCTGGTCAACGCTGCCGTTCACCAGCAGGGAATTGGGCGCGGATGCAGCCTGCGCGGTGGAAATCACGCCGTCCTCGCTACCGCCGGGGGCGTTGCTCCATGTGGTCCAAGCCGAATTCGACTGCGCGAGATGACTGCCCGCAGTGTAGGAATCAAAGTTGTCGCTGAACACGACCGTCTGCGCAAAAGCGAAGGCAATTGCAGCAAACACAAACAACATAGAAAGTAAACATTTTTTCATAGACATTTGATTTTAGAATGATGCGACAAAATTACATAATTTTTTTAACATGTCGTATCAAAAAAAATTATTTGTCAGTCGTGACCCAAAAAAAAACGCTATGTGAAATCCGTGTTGGATTCTTACCGCCAAGAGAACATCACCAAAGCGGCGGCGATGGCGGCATTGAGCGACTCGGCGGTGGGACGGTCTTGCACGGCGGCAGGGATGGTGATGCGCTGCGTGACGGTCCGCGCCACCTCGTCGGAGATGCCGTTCGATTCGTTGCCGATGACCACGATGTCGGACGGACGGAAATCGAGGGTACGGATGTCGTCACCCTTCAGGAAAGTGCCTAAAACGCGCCGGCGGGCGCTCTCTTCGCGCAGAAAGGTTGCCAACGGCCGCTTGTGCACATACACGTGCGCGAAGGAGCCCATGGTGGCCTGGATGGTCTTGGGATTGTAAAGTTCCACACAGTCGGGGGAACAGACAACGTGCTGGATCCCGAACCAGTCGGCGGTGCGGATGATGGTGCCGAGGTTGCCGGGGTCGGAGATGCGGTCGAGGGCGAGCACGCGCCGGTCGGCCGGAATGCCGGGGAGGTTTGTGCGCTGCCGCGCGATGGCCAAGAGCTCCGGCGGGGTCTGCATGGTGCTGACACGCGACATCTCCTCAGCGGTAACAGTCGTTATCTCCTTGTTCCTCAGCCAAGTTTCGTTTTCACGGATGGCATTCTCAGTCGCAAAAACCTCCTCCACCACAAAGTCGGAAGAGCACAACATCTCCACGCACTTGTAGCCCTCCACGAGAAAGAGACCTTCCTCATCGCGGAACTTTTTCGCATGCAACTTGCGGATTTGGGAAATACGGTTTTTGCTGATCATTTAGGGTTTAGGAGCTTATGAGCTTAGGGTTTTACTGGTTTACTGGACAGTCAAAGTCAAATGTAAATCACCGGCGAAAGCCCGGACTAACACTCCTCCAACGCCCGGATCAGCGCCTTGTACTCTTCCCGGATCGGGACAGACTGATGGGTGGCGCGGTCGAAACCGGAGAGAACGCTGTAACAAGTGGTTTTCACGGTGTTGGTTTTGGTCTCGCGGAGCCGTTGGATCATCTTCAGGCTCTTGTGACCGATTTCCACGATTTTGGTTTCGCAGACGAGCTGGTCGTGGAATTCTATGGGTGCGGCGAAGTCAAGTTCTATATGCACCAAAACCAGATCGATGGTTTTCCAATCGACCTGGTTTTGTAGCATTTTTTCCAAATAAAAACTCCGCCCGAGGTCAAAATAGTGGCATTGGACACCGTTATTGACATGGACGAAGGGGTCTAAATCACTCATCCGAACCTGTACGGGAACGGATACGCGGAAAGGCGTTTCGTCAATGAGTGGTTTAGAGGGCATTGATCTTCTTCATCAAACCTGATTTCAGGTTGGCGGCTTTGTTCTTGTGGATCATGCCTCTCTTAGCGAGCTTGTCGATCATAGCGGTCATGTTGGACAGCTTTGCGGAAGCTTCGCTCTTGTCGCTGATAGCGCGAATGTCTCTCAACGCGTTACGCATGGTTTTGGAGTAGTAACGGTTGGCTAATCTCTTTCTCTCGTTTGCTCTGATTCTCTTTAAAGATGACTTGTGGTTTGCCATTATTTTCTAACTGTTTTTGATTTTTTACGTTCTGAATTTTCGAGCGGCAAAAATAGAATTTTTTTGCACATAATCAACCCGTTGCGAAAAATATTTTTCAACATATTAAAACTTGCTTGTTGACAGCGGGGTTAGGGGCTTAGAGGGTCCATTCCTGTTTATAGGGAACTCCAATGGGGTTAAACCCGCTGACACGCAACAGGTGTTTGGGGGCGTCGTCAAGCCAGACCACGCGCACCCCGCCGTCGGAGGCACTCAGTATGACGCCGCCCTCAGCTTGCCAGCTGAGATGCGTAAACCCCTCTTCCTCAAAGCAGTAGAACTGCGGATCGTGATCGTCGTGCTTCAGCTGGGGTTTCGATTTCAGCTCAGGATAGAAGAAGGCCCGCATCTTGTCCTGGATGAACTGGTAGTGGTCGTTCAGACGGCCGTCTTTCTCCTGGTGCGGGGCGTGACCGCAGCCTTCCAAGGGATATAGTTTGTTGCGCACGTGCAGCGAGTCGAGATATTTGTGGATGGCCTCGGAGCCGTACATCTCGTCGAAGAGCATCTCCCCGATTTTGCCCTTTATTTCCGAGAACGGGACGCCGCGGTCGAAAGGCACAATACGGTCGGCGGTGCCATGGAAGGAGACCACCGGGACGGGATGCCCGTCCAGCTCATGCAGATCGTAAACGGCACCCCACATATTGGCTATCGCCTTGATTTTCACATCGTCACGGCACTCGTTGCCGGAAGTGTGCAGCGTGCCGCACTTTTTGCGAAGCTTGTTCTTGGTCACGAAATTCGGACAGTTCTTGTCATTCATGAAAGCGGCGGCCAAAGCGGTGATGGAGCCCGCGCTGGTTCCCGCAAGAAAGATGTGGTCGGGGTCAATATGGTATTCGTCAGCATGCGCCACCAAATAACGAAGCGCGGCGTGCGCATCCTGAATTGCCTGATAACCGCATTGTTGGATGGAGCTTTTGGAGATGGCGAACCCCATGCGGTAGTTCACCGAGGCCACCACGTAGCCGCACTGCGCGAAATGCTCGCACCAGCCCCGCATGTTTTTGGTGCCCTTGTCCCCCACAAAATAGGCGCCGCCGTGAAGCAGCACAAACAACGGGCGCTTGGCAACACTGTCGTTCTCAGGAATATACAAATCCAAAAGGAGATCCTGTTGTTTAGCGGCAATGGTCTTGGGAAGCAGTTTGAGGAACACCTTGGTGAAGTTAATGTCGTTCTCCATGGGGTAGCTGGTCCAGAAACCTTTGGCTTTCCCGTATTGCACATCCGCGAGCACCGAATAGGAGAACTGCGGCTTGCGGTAGCGGGTGGACTGCCTCTCGCAAAAGGCAGGAGCCTTGTAGTGTTGGAAGGAGAGCCGATGCACCCTCCCTTGCGCACCGAGGGTAGTGATGGTGCCGAGAATGGCCGCCGAATCGGCAGAGATGGAGAACGTCACCTTGTCGTTGATGGTTCCGGCCACGAGTCGGTAACCGTCGCTCTCCTTCTGCAACTTGAACGATTCGGGAGACGCGCTGCCCGAAAGCGAGTCGATGGGGTAAAATTTTCCCGTCACCCTGGTTTTACTGGCACTCTCAACGCTCAACACGCACAACCGCTCATCGATTTCGCCCAAGAAATATCCTTTGACTTTGGAAAAGGAAAAGTCGGCATACTCCAAATCCTCCACAAATTCCCCGGCCGTAGTCATCCCCTCCGCCTGCTCTTGAGGGGCTCCCCGCTTGTCTTTTGCCTTGTTCTTGCATGAATTGGAGACAAACAGCAGGCATCCCGTCAACGTGACCATATACAGGAGAGACAACAATCTTGTCCTGAAGGATGATATGTCCGAGTGATTCACCATATTACAAAAGATGGTGCAAAGATAGTATTTTTTGGAATGTGGGAGGTGCATTCACTTCGCCGGGTTCGCGAAAAAACAAGGAAGGGATTGCGTATTCTGAATGGTGAATCGAAAAGTGGTCCCACAAGGGCTCGAACCTTGGACCCGCTGATTATGAGTCAGCTGCTCTAACCAACTGAGCTATGGGACCCGACAGTGATACTGCCAAAAATTCAGGCGGCAAAGATACACTTTTTTTCAAAACCCCCAAACATCGCTTTTCGTCAAAGTCAAAGTCAAAAAAATGTATCTTTGCCGACCGAAAATATCAATCACCATGGCCGGTGCCGCGAAACATTTTCTGCCGATCACCAAAAAAGAGCTCGACTACTTGGGTTGGGATTACGTGGACGTCATCCTCGTGAACGGGGATGCCTACGTGGACCATCCGTCGTTCGGGGCGGCGGTCATCGGGCGCGTGCTCGAACGCGAAGGTCTGCGCGTGGCCATCCTGCCTCAGCCCAACTGGCAGGACGATCTGCGGGATTTCCGCAAGCTCGGCACCCCGAGGCTCTTCTTCGGGGTCACCTCCGGCAACATGGATTCGATGGTGAACCACTACACTGCCAACAAACGGCTGCGCAGCGACGACGCTTACACCGCCGGCGGCAAGGCAGGATTCCGTCCCGACTACGCCACCACTGTCTATTCCCGTATCCTCCGGCAGCTCTTCCCCGACACGCCAATCGTGCTCGGCGGGGTGGAGGCCTCCATGCGCCGTCTCTCCCATTACGACTATTGGAGCGACTCCCTCAAACCATCCATCCTTATTGACAGTCAAGCAGATATACTCGTTTACGGCATGGGCGAACGGCCTATCGTGCAACTGGCGAAGCTGATGCAAGAACCGGATTGGCGCAGCCATCTTCACGAATGTTCCCAAATCGCCTACATAGATAACAGTATCGACAAATACCGACCGGAAAATCCGATTCTGCTGCATGATTTTGCCGAGGAGCTGCACGACAAACACAAATACGGGGAGAATTTCGTGGCAATGGAGAAGGAATCGAACAAACGCACGCAACGCACACTGATCCAGCCTTATACAGACAAGTTCGTGGTGGTTCGTCCGCCGTTTCCAGTGGCCACGGAGGCGGAGATGGACAGTTTCGCACTCTTCGACCGCATGATGAACGCGCCGCACCCTAAGTATTTGAAACGCGGCGACATTCCCGCCTTCGAGATGATCAAGAACTCGATCACCATCCACCGCGGATGCTTCGGCGGATGCAGCTTTTGCGCCATCGCCGCGCATCAGGGCAAGGCCATCGCCTCCCGCTCGGAGAACTCCATCATGCGCGAGGTGGAAGACTTGGTGCAACGTCCTTACTTCAAAGGACATATCAGCGACCTGGGCGGTCCGTCGGCCAACATGTACCGCATGCACGGTCAGGATTTGTCGAAGTGTGAAAGATGTCCGCGCCCCTCCTGCCTGGTTCCGAAAAAGTGCCCCAACCTGCAGCCCGACCATCACGAAATCACCGCCCTCTACCAGAAGGTGATGGACACCGTCGGCGTGAAGCACATCACCATCGGAAGCGGCATTCGCTATGACATGTTGCTGACCGACAACGAGAAAGAGAAGGAGCAATTAGGTCTGCGAGATTATCTGCGGCAGGTGGTGCGCCACCACGTCTCGGGACGTCTGAAAGTGGCTCCAGAACATACGGACGCGGAGGTTCTGGCGCTGATGCGGAAACCCTCTTTCGAACATTTCCTCGACTTCCTGAAGGATTTCAACGCCGAAAACCGCAAATGCGGCAAAAACCAGCAGCTGATTCCCTACTTTATCGCCTCTCACCCCGGTTGCACCATCGAAAAGATGAGCAACCTGTGCGACATCACCCGCAAATTCCACCTCATGACCGATCAGGTGCAGGACTTCACACCCACCCCCATGACCTACGCCACAGCCATGTATTACCTTGGTTATGACCCCTACACGGGCAAGAAGGTCTATATTCCCAAGAGCAAACAGGAACGGCAGGACCAGCACCTCTTTTTCTTTGCCGACAAGCCCGAAAACCGCAAAAGAATCAGTCAATTGCGGGGAAATCGTTCGGGAAAACCGCGGAAATAAACCGACTACATCAACGGTATGAGGATATACTCCAACTCCTTGACCGTTTTAAACTCCTTTGTAGAGAGCCGGACATTGAGTTTGGCGGGTTTTCCATTCGGACGGACCATTTCCAATCCACTGACATTCACTTTGTTGATATACTCCACAGGCTTTTTGAGCTCGCTGAGTTTGCCTGTGGGCTCATAGAGGTTGACGGTGCCGACCAACGCGGGAGCTATCACCTTCATGTTGACGATTTTCAGATTCGGCCAGCACTTGACACTCAGCTCGGGCCGCGCATTGTCGGCCGTGTCGAGCAGCATCACGTTGACCAACGAATGGTTGCGGGGCGTGACCTCAAATGTGCAGTTGAGCATCTCAATGTCGAAGGGCGTGTAGGCGTTATAGCTGGAACGGATACGCACGGGGATGCAGTCGATGAACTGGCACGAGTCGAACGTCACAGTGCCGTACATCGAAGAGAACTGGGTTTGCCGTTGCCGCAGGGTGCAGCGTCGCAACAGCGCATCGCGGCCATAGCAATGAATGTCGAAACGATTGAGGTCGCAGTCGGACAACATGGTGTTGGAGAGGTTGTTGGTACCGAAGACGCCCCAGTTGCCGTCTGCGGTCACCCGCTCGAAGGTGGTGTTCCAAAGGTTGTTCAGAGAGAAGGCGTAGCCCCAATCGCGCCAACGACCGTAGCCGGAATAGGTGCCATCAACCGTCACATCGCGAAAGGCCACCCGCACGGAGTTGCTGATTCCGAACACCGCATCAGCGATCATCCGGCTCTTGGGGGTTGTCACATGCACATCCTCGATCAGCACGTTGCACTGCCCGCTCATCGACAGGCAGTAGGTCTTGAACTCCGACCCCTCCTCGCGGTGCATCGTCAGTCCGCGGAACACTTTCTGCGCAGTGTCCACCTCCGCCACAGCGGCATTGAGATCGGTGGAGTCGGTATTCCACGGCGCAATGGGGGCATTCTCCCCCACCCCGTCGTGCAGCAGCAGAATATCCTGCCGATAAACGCGATATCCGTAGCCTATGCGTTCAGTCCATGGCTTTTTATCCCTGAGAATCAGCAATTTATCACCTTCGGAGAGCTCTGGAACCGTGCTAAAATCGCCGCCGTCCACCAGTTCTTTCGGCACGGAGACCGCCTTCGTCGGGGCGTGCATGGCGAACAGCGCGCCGTCCCGTTCGTTGTTGGTGACATAGAGGACAAGTCCGCCGAAATCGGTATGCGGTCCGATCGGGATACTCTGATAGTCAGGCGGAAGAACGATATGCAGGGTATCGATACCCGCGTAGTTCACCTCCAACCCAAGGGCACGCGCCTCCACATGGGCGTTGTAGAGCGCCCAATATCGCTGCGTACCAGTGTGCGCGTCGCGTAAGCCGAAATCAAAGGGTGAAATTTGGGACATTGCGGAAGAAAGGAATGACGTGAGCGCCACGACCAGGGCAAACACCCATCGTAGGCAAAACCTGTTTTTCATGACCATATCGCAGATTACGATTCTTCATTCTTATTGATTATCAATAATTTACACTCCAAAAGAATGCAAAACAAAAATACAATATTTTTTTTACCCTCAAACGATGGTTTTTATGTCGCGAATGTTCAAATAATATTATGTATCTTTGCAGCGATAATTAATAATCGAAAAAATGAAAAACTATCGCCTCCTTGCAGTCGCTCTTTGCGGCATCGTGCTTCTCCTTGCGGGATGCAAAACCAAAATGGACTCCCACGCGTTCAACAGCATCACATCGTTGTCGCAGATCACCCCGTCCGAGATCCAGACCCAGAACTTGACCTTGGCCGACTCCATCACCGTGAATGGTGTGAACGGCACCGTCAAGTTGGACATCGACTTTCCTGAATCCGGCAATTTCTTCGTCATCAACAACATACGCGAATGGATGTCTGAACAGATGGGCGGCACCTACGAAGGAAGAACTGAAGATGGAGAGCGGATGTTGAATCATTACAAGAGCTCCACGCTGGCAGACTTCCAGGAGAACATCATCCCCGACATGCCCCCTGTCCCCGACGTTTCCTGTTACAAAGACATCAAAATCAAGAAATTGCAGGAGACCGACCGCTTCGTCACCTATCTCTACACGCAGGAGGGCTACTCCGGAGGTGCTCACGGCTGGTATCTGATGGAGGGGCAGACCTTCCGCAAGTCCGACGGTCGCCGCATCGACTACGACATCTTCCGTGAAGAGTCGAAAGACGATTTGGCGCAGCTGATCATGGACAACATCTACACGCAATATTTCGAAGGCAACAAGGAGCAGTTCGAGAACTCCCTGACGATGGAGAACAACGACTTTTTCCCGCTGCCGGTGAGTGCGCCCATTTTCCGCGAAGACGGTGTGGAGTTCATCTATCAGCAGTACGAAATTTCCTGTTACGCCGCGGGCCTTCCCGCATGTGTGATCCCCTACGACCTCATCGAGCCCTTCCTGACGCAGGCCGGCCGCTCGCTCGTCGGCGCTTCGCACGTGGCGGAGAATTAATTGTCGGAAAAAATCTCGCAAAAATATGAAACGGATTCTCACAAAGCTTATCGCTGTCGTGATGGTTTGCGGCAGCCTTCATGGCCTGGCGCAAAACGATAGCGTCACGCTCTATTTCGACACGAAAGAGCTACCGAACCTCATCTATTGTCTGCCGGCGCCGCCCGACACCATCGGGGAGGATTTCGCCCACGACATCATGCGCTACATGTGGGGCAAGACGCAACGGAACGACGCGGCCCGCACCGCCATTGCCGTGCGCGATGCCGTTTGGTCATTTGACGCCCTCATGGACGAACTCAGCGTGCCTTTCGGATTGAAGATCTCGAAAGAAGGCACCCCCGAAATTTACAAGCTGGTGGTCAACAGCCTTTCCACCATCGACCAAATGCGCGTGGAGCCGAAGGCCTATTACATGCGCAAACGCCCGTTCGTGCGCTTCCAGGAGCACATGTACACCGTGTATGAGGAAGCCGATCTGAGAAACGAAGGCTCCTATCCGTCGGGACACAGCCAGCGCGGCTATGCGGGGGCCCTTCTGCTTTCCGAGGTCAACCCCGACAACGCCAACGCCATCATGGCTCGCGGCTACATGTACGGCGAAAGCCGCGTCATCGTGGGCGCCCACTGGCAGAGCGATGTGGATGCCAGCCGTCTCGGTGGATCCATTGGCCTCGCCCGCTTGCACACCAGTCCGGAATTCCTCGCACAGCTCGCAAAGGCGCAGGACGAGTTCAAACGCTTGACCGGAAAGATGTCGCCCGCCGACGACGCTTCCCAATTCGTGAACCTCGCGGACGCCGTTCCGCTTGCCATTTTGGAAATCCGCTACCACAGCACCTACAACTTCGTGGGGACACGCATCGACGGTTACCAGGAACCTGTCGCACTGATGACCCGCCGCGCCGCCGACAGCCTCCGCGCTGTGAGCGAAGACCTGCTGAAGATGGGCTACCGGCTCAAGATTTACGACGCTTACCGCCCGCAGTGCGCCGTTGACCACTTCATGCGCTGGGCCGCCGACATCACCGACACGCTGATGAAGCCCTACTTCTATCCCGACGTGCCCCGCGACAAACTCTTCGAATTGGAATACATCATGGAAAAGAGCGGCCACACCCGCGGATCCACAGTCGATTTGACCCTCTTCGACATGCGCACCGAAAAAGAGGTCGATATGGGCGGCACCTTCGACTGGTTCGGTTCCGAGAGCCACCCCGACTTCTGCGGGAATCCGAATACAGGCCAATACACGGGCGACAACAGCTCCAGTCCCGCCGGCCGCAGTATCACCAAGGAACAGTTCGACAACCGCATGATTCTTCGTGACGCCATGTTGCGCCACGGTTTCAAACCTCTCGGCAGCGAATGGTGGCACTTCACCCTGAAGGACGAGCCCTTCCCGAACACCTATTTCACGTTCCCGGTGAAGACGTTGGAGTAAGGAGAAGGGAATAGAATAGATAATATGGAAAAGAAATACGCCATAATCATCGCATTGCTGGCGATTTTGGGGTCGTGGGGCGTTTTCGCGCAGCCGACTACAAATCCGTCAGGTAAAGTATCAAGCACCCGCGATTATCGGGCCGCCCTCAATATCGTCGGACGAATCACGGAGATTTCGGTTGCGCCCGACGAGCAAATATGGCTGACTACTTACGTGGGGGGTATCTATTATACAAACAGCATCGACTCCAACTGGCATTATGGTCGTCTGGATCCTTCAGCCGAAGATGACGAGGAGGATTATTTGAGTTTAAAAAAACCGAATCTCAACCGTATCTCTTTTTTCAATGCCGACACCGCCATTATGACGGGCTTTATGCATTTTTCTGACGATTGGAAAAGTCCATACGACGGATACTATCGGACTATGGACGGCGGACGCACTTGGGAACTTCGAAGCTTTGGCGGAGATGGCTGGATTTACGAAGCCTGCGTAAACAGTCGCGGAGACGCTTGGATCGGGACTGCGGGCAAAACCATCCACTATTCCGACGATTTTGGAGAGCATTTCAAAACGTTGAAGATTTCGTTTAAGAAGTCGGACAGAATTTATGGACTCTACATGGCGGATGCGTTTCGTGGCATAGTCGGTTCAGATGCCAACGAAATTCTCATCACGGAAGACAATTGGCACACAGCCCGAAACATACCCACGCCATTGGATCAGAAAAAAGTGGAAGCAAGCGAACGCGAAAATCAACCGCGCGTTGACAAAGTGCTCATTTGGGGCCCTT
>JAEEIG010000162.1 GCA_016281255.1 Bacteroidales bacterium | reverse complement strand
CATGATGGCCCTAGAGGTCAGTCTCAGCGAGATAGAGGTGGAAGCATGAAACCGAAGGAATGGTTCGTGAACAAGTACCCTGGGCTGGGATATGTCCTTGATGAAAGAGACTATGGGTACGGCAAGACCATTTTTTTATTTAGGTGGAAGAAGAAGGACCTGGCCAGAAAGCTCACTGAGTACTACCTCGACAGGGCAAAGACTCTCTGCCGCAAGGCTGGCATTGACGTTGAGGACCTGTACAGCAGCGCGGACGATTCCCGGGGACAGATTGATACCTGGGCGGCCATTGTCGCCCGGGTGATTGCCGATAACGGCTACCAGAGCATGAAACAGCTCAATGAGGAAATTGACTGCCTGGTCAGAACAGATATCAGGATTTGGAAAACATATATCCCGCAGGGCGGGAAGGAGAAGAGAAATGGCTGAGGAAAAACAGGAAGAGCAGGGCCTGAAGTGCCCGATTTGCGGCAAAAAGCTTGAAGACAATTTCTTTGAGTATCACTGCGATGACTGCGGATTTAAGGTTCAGCATGTCATTTCGGGCACAAAAATCGAGGATGATGAGCTCAAAAAAATTCTGGCCGGTGAGACAGGCCCGGTACATGAGTTCACCAGTCCCAAGACCGGGAACACCTTTAAGGCCATGCTGAAGCTCTCTGCAAACAAGCTGGAGGTCAAGATGGTATTTGACTGGGACTCCGGCCTGAAGTGCCCGAAGTGCGGGAAGAAAATCATGGAGTCAGGTAAGGGTTTCTTCTGCGAGGGCGGCGATTTCAAGTGCTGGAGGGAAATTTCCGGCACAGAAATCTCTCGTGAGGAGCTGAAGAAGGCCCTTGAGGGGCAGGGCGATGAGCTCGGCTTCAGGAGCCATAAAACCGGCAAGACCTTCCTGGCCCGGCTGGTGCTCAATGAGGCAAAGGACGGCCTTGAATTCAAATTTGCCGAGAGGAAGAGCGAGGACACCGGGCTGAAGTGCCCGCACTGCGGCAAGAAAATCCTGGAGACGGATAAGGGGTTCTTCTGCGAAGGCAAGGATTTCAAGTGCTGGAAGAACACCAGAGGTCATGAAATTTCCCGTGAGGAGCTGCAGAAGATCCTCGAGGGGCAGGGCGATGAGCTTGACTTCGTCGGCAAGAGCTCCGGCAAGCCCTACAAGGGCCGGCTGGTGCTCAATGACGCGAAGGACGGTCTCGATTTTGAGTTCGCGGACAAGAAGGACGGCCTTTCCGGGTCAGAGCTCACTGACATTGCCCGGGATGGCGGCTCCGGAGCCGGGGAGGGGCAGTAATGACGGAAACAGTCGACAATCCTTCCGGAATTGTGGTTTTCGACACGGAGACAACAGGCCTCGACAGGAAAAACGATGAAATTCTTCAGTTTTCTGCCTGTGACGGTGAGGGCAATCCCCTGATAAACACCTATCTGAGGCCTGTGAGGCACACGGAGTGGCCCGGGGCAATGGCGGTGAACGGCATTACGCCTGAAATGGTCAAGGACGCTCCTACGCTTGATGAGATGTCCGGCCGGATCAAGGCCGTCCTGGAGTCCGGGAAGACGCTTATCGGGTACAACACTCCGTTCGACCTGGGATTTGTCTCGTCATTCTTCAGGCCTGCGAAGGATGTCAGGGTCATTGACGTCATGATTGACTTCGCGCGCCAGTACGGCGAATGGAACGACTATTACCACGACTGGAAATGGCAGAAGCTCGTTACTGCTGCGAGGTACTACGGATACGAGTTCAAAGCGCACGACTCAATGAACGATGTCCTCGCGACGCTCTTTGTATACCGCCGGATGGAGGAGGATCTCAGGCGCCGGGAAGAAAAGAAAGCTGCGGAAAAGGCCGAGAAGCAGCGCGCTGCTGATATAAAAGCTCTCGTGGATGCTGACAGAATGTCATGGGAGCGCAGCGGTGATGTGGCAAAACTTGATAAGGAATTTGACAGAATTTTTATGACCAGATGAGTAGGGCACAGGCCGCGAAGACTGCCTGACATGCTATCGGGGCAAAAAAAATCCGCCGGATGGTACGGGCATCCGACGGACAGTTCAGAGGTAAAACGGAATCAATAATACATCAGGATTTGCTCGGCTTGCTCGGTTTGCTCGGTTTGGGCGCCCTGGAGCCAAACGCCGCAAGCGACTTCAGCATTCGGTAGGTTCGCATATGGCCGCCCTTGAGTGCTGTTGCCGCTCCATTCCTGAGCCCTGTTTGCACAGCGCCAGCCGCGGCACCGGCAGGGCCGGCAACGGCCGCTTTCCCGGCTGCCTGGACGCCGCTGGTAACCTTGTCGTTGAGTCCTTCTGCGGTCTTTCCTCCGCCCATCTGCATTCCGCCGACGAGCGATGTAGCCATGCTGGGGCATTTACTGAAGAAAAGACCGAAGGTCAGGAATACAATTGCCATGAATACCATTCGTGCTACGATGTCCAAGGAGTTGGAAAATTGGCCTGTGACAACGTCGACTGCTGTTGCAAGTGCACTTTCCTTATTTTCGATGAGCATTAATGCGAGTGTTTTGTGAACTACGGTCTTGTAGAGATTATCTGCGAGCGCGATCATCATAAAACACCCACCGGTAATGAAAACCTTTGTCAGTATAAAATTTAGAGATGTTTTAATCCATCCAGTGAATAATTCTTTAGTCTGTGGAAACAGTGCCATTGAACCAAATAATGGACCAAACGCCAATATAAAAGCCAAACCAAGTGTGTTTGTAACTAGAATTAGGAATCCAATAAAAGTTGAAATTATAACCGCGAGTTCCAGTAGGGTGAACCCGGTGGCCAGTGCTCCAGCGGTGCAAAGACCTAATACTACTTTTTTGATGCTGATGTTGTTAAATACAGCCTCCATCATAATTGATTCTTGCGTTTGAGCCTTGGTAAGTATGCTACTGTAGACCTGATCAAGTGCATCAAAGGAGTTCGTTGTTGTGCAGCCGGGAATTGCGGCATTAATGATTTTCGAAAACCACTCGTCCATTCCCCACATTCCTTTGATGCAGTACTCATAGAAATGCGGCGCGTTACAGAAGAAAGTGACGACGAACGCCATCTTGATGACCTGCATGGTAAGGTCCTTCATCGTCGTGCCCTGCTGGTCACCTCTGCCGTACATGATTGACCATGCTTTGCACATGAAGTAGATGGTAAGTGCTGACAGCAGAACTGGCTGGAGGCCATTGACGAGAGCTTCTGATACATTCCGCATGAATTCGTTTACCATGTCGGTCAGCATGGGATATATACGGTTATAGAATCCAGTTGAATCGGCCATTTTACTTACCGTAATAGTTCATTTCATGCTTATCGGTGTAGTCGATTAAAGGATCGTTCATTGAAACATTCTTTTGACCTAACCAATCAAACGTTTTGTCCTCAATTTCATCTTTTGAAAGGCCAGCAGCGATCCATTTTTCAAATAGCTCATCGTATTCTTTCTCAAGCAACTGTTCCTCTTCTGCGGTGTATTTATGAGCTTGGTTTGGATTTGCGGCAAATGATGTTCCCGCAGAAGTTAAAGAGACCGAAACGATTATGGCAATCAAAAAAATAATTCTTTTCATAGTTCACCTTTGTCTCATCTCAAACTTGACCTAGAAGCTGAGGCCTTTTTTAAATTTTTCTTGGAGTTCAGCAGGGCTTGGTTCTCTGCGCAGTGCTCGATCAGCGTTATTCTCGGCCATCTCGCGCTTCGCCTCATACTCATTCTTGAGCGCTTCCATGGCCTGCTTCCTGAGCTCAATCTGGGCACCGACGGTCGCTAGGGTGACGGTGGCGTCCTGCATCTGCTTCTGGGTCATGCCCTTGTTGCTCGCGAGCTGCTGCCTGATGGAGTCCAGCGTCACCATATCCTGCCTGATGCCATTCTGGTATTCCTCAATTTTTGCCGCGTAGGTCGCGTCAGCCATGGTGATGGCGGCGCAGTACTTCTCATACTTCGTGGCCTTGGCCCCGGTCCCGTCACCTCCGCAGATTTCCTCACTGCCTGATGCCTTCCACCAGGCCATGATTTTCTCCTTGCTTACGGACTGGACAACGGTCTTTGCGCCGTAATTGAACGCGTCTGAAAGCTCCTTCGAGCTTGTCTCGATGGATTTCTTCATCGCGTCGACGTTCTTCTTCAGAATGTCGTCAAAGACAGTGCTGAACATGCCCGTCGTGTTCTCGATGGTCTGCCTGAACTGCGCCTCGGACTGCTGGATGGCGCGGTTCGCGGACTCAACCGTGGCGTTGACCTCGTTGATTGACTGCTGGGCCCTCTGGGCCAGGTCGACAGTCTCGGTGAAAATGGTGTCGGCCAGGTGGAATGTCTGTCTGGTCGTCTCGGCGGCGCCGTCGAAGACGGGGATTCCGCTCGCAATAGCGCCGAAGGACGGCACCAGCAGGGCAGCGGCAATGGCTGTAATCAGTTTCTTCATACTTTCTTCTCCAGAAATTCCGGCAGCCAGGCGTCGGGATTGTCTCCGAAACGCTCCCTGAGCTGCTCAACTTTCTCTATATTATCCGTTGAACCTGACAGGACTTTCAATGCTTTTCCGGCCCAGCCGAGGTCGAGACGGCACACCGCAGAACTGCTTCCCTGCTTCACGAGGAACGCGCGGGACTCAACAGGAATCTGCCGAATGATATCGAATTCCGTCTCGGTTGTCTTGAATCCCTTGACATAATCGTCCTTGTCGGCCCTCGGGTTCGGCAGGAAGATCTGCGTTGCGGACTGCTCGATGACTGCCTTTGCAATCGGCGACTCAATCACATCAGAGGGCGACTGGGTCGCGAAGATGCCAAAACCGTTCTGCTTTCTGATGGTCTTGAGCTTGTTGAAGGCAAAATCCCGGAACGCGTCGTCCAGGAGCCACTTCCAGAACTCGTCCATGATGAAGATGAACCGGCGGCCGTCGATGCCCTCGTCCATCCTGTGCCGAAGGCAACAGGCAATCGGCGTGCGGCCCTCGGTGTTGTCCAGGAACTCGGTG
>JAEEIG010000161.1 GCA_016281255.1 Bacteroidales bacterium | reverse complement strand
TCCCTTGAGAAATGTAAATTGAACGCCGCGATTGGCGATTCAAGAGTAAATAACCAAAATTATTGAAGCTACAATAGTATGAGAAATTCACATGCAAAGAAAAGGATCATTCTTCCGGATCCGAAATTCAATGACGAACAGGTAACCAAATTCGTCAACAACATCATGTTGAAAGGCAAAAAGAACCTTGCTTTCGAAATCTTCTACGACGCCATCGACATTGTGAGCGAGAAGACGAAAGAGAACGGCCTTGAAGTGTGGAAAAAAGCCCTCGAGAACGTCACCCCCAGCGTGGAGGTCAAGAGCAAACGTGTCGGCGGCACCACCCTCCCCGTCCCTGAGGAGATCAAGCCCGGCAGAAAGCAATCCGTAGGTATGAAGAACCTGATTCTCTTCGCTCGCAAACGCCACGAGAAAACCATGGCCGACAAGCTCGCGCAAGAGATCATGGCTGCATATAAGAGTGAAGGCGCCGCTTTCAAGAAGAAAGAGGAGATTCACAGAATGGCAGAGGCCAACAAGGCATTCGCCCACATGCGCATGTAGTTGTCGGTCCCAGCCCCCCGTACATTTCACCCTATAGCATTCGCGACGATGGCAGAGGATTTGCACCAGATACGCAATATCGGCATCATGGCCCATATTGACGCCGGCAAGACCACCACAACAGAGCGGATTCTGTATTACACCGGGAAAAGCTACAAAATCGGCGAGGTGGACGAGGGAACCGCCACGATGGACTGGATGGTGCAGGAGCAAGAACGCGGAATCACCATCACCAGCGCGGCCACCACAGTGATGTGGAATTACAACTCACAAGACTATAAAATCAACATCATCGACACCCCGGGTCACGTTGATTTTACCGTCGAAGTGGAACGTTCTTTGAGAATATTGGATGGAGCTGTAGCCATATTCTGCGCCGTCGGAGGCGTTGAGGCTCAGTCGGAAACCGTCTGGAGACAGGCCAACAAGTACAACGTCGCACGCATCTGCTACGTCAACAAAATGGACCGCTCCGGCGCCAACTTCTACGCTGTCGTGAACCAGATTCGCGAAAAGCTGAAGGCTCACCCGCTGGCCCTCCAACTGCCCATCGGCAGCGAAGACAACTTCACCGGCATCGTTGACCTCCTCGAAATGAAAGCCTACGAATGGAACGAGGAAGACCTCGGCAACTCGTATTACGAAGTGCCCATTCCCGCCGACATGCAAGAGGATGTCGATAACTACCGCACCCAACTCCTGGAAACCCTCTCGGAACTGAACGAGTCCATCATGGAAAAATACTTTGAGGACCCCGACAGCATCACCCTTGAGGAGATGGAAAAAACCATCCGCGAGGCCACCCTGGCCCGGAAGATCGAACCCGTGTTGTGCGGTTCCTCTTTCAAGAACAAAGGAGTGCAGCGCGTGATCGACGCCATCGTGAAGTATCTGCCCTCCCCGCTGGACATGCCCGCCATCGAAGGCGTCAATCCCAAAAACGAGGAGAAAGTGACCAGGAAGGCTGACGCGAACGAACCTTTCGCCGCCCTGGCCTTCAAAATCGCCACCGACCCCTACATCGGGAAACTGACCTTCATCAAAATCTACTCCGGCATGATCAAGGCTGGCGACAGCCTCTACAACGTCACCTCCGGCAAAAAAGAGAGAGCCGCCAAAATCCTGCAGATGCACTCCAACAAACAACAACAGCTGGAAAGCGCCTCCGCAGGCAACATCGTCGCGCTCGTCGGCATGAAGGACATTCACACCGGCGACAGTCTCACCGATGAACACCATCCCGTGGTCCTGGAAAACATCGTGTTCCCGGAACCGGTGATCCAAATCGCCATCGAACCGAAGACTAAAGACGACGAGGAGAAACTGATGAATGCGCTCACCAAACTGGCCGAAGAAGACCCCACCTTCCAAGTGAAGGAGGATTCCGATTCCGGTCAGACCCTCATCAGCGGCATGGGCGAGCTGCATCTGGAAATCTTGCTCGACCGGCTGAAACGCGAGTTCAATGTGGATTGCAACCACGGAAAACCGCGCGTGGCCTACAAAGAGGCGATCACCGTGCCTGTGCAGCATCACGAGGCCTACAAACGGCAAAACGGCGGAAAGGGGTCCTTCGCAGTGATGGACTTCCGCATCGACCCGCTGCCTTTTGACGCCAAAGGACTGCAGTTCAGCAACGAAATCAAAGGCGACGCCGTGCCGAAAAACTATATCCTCGGCGCCGAAAAAGGATTCAAGATGGCCATGTCGAACGGCAAGTACGGCTTCCCCGTCGAAGCCCTCTCCGTGACCGTCACGGACGGCGAATCCCATCCCACAGACTCCGACGCGCTGTCGTTCGAAGTCTGCGCGAAGATCGGCTTCCGCGAGGCGCTGAAGGATATCGACACCGCCATTCTGGAACCCATCATGAAGGTGGAAATCACCACCCCGGACGAGTATATCGGCAACGTCACCGGCGACCTTAACCGCAGACGCTCCGTGTTGGAACAAATCGACGCGAAAGTCGGTTTCCAGATCATCACGGCGCAAGTGCCCCTGGCTGAAATGTTCGGATATGTGACTACACTGCGCTCCATCACCTCTGGACGGGCGACCTTCAGTATGGAATTCCTGAAATACGCAGAAGTCACCCCCGAGATCAAAGACTATATCATGAACGTCGGCCGCTTCATCCTCTAAACCTTAAACCTTAAACCTTAAACCTTAAACCTTAAACTATAAAACTATAAACGTCAAACAATAAACAATAAATAAATGGCTCATAGAATTAGAATCAAACTGAAATCATTCGACCACACGTTGGTTGACAAGTCTGCCGAGAAAATCGTCAAGACTGTGAACAGCGTGAAGGACGACAAAGTGGTGCTCGTTGGCCCTATTCCGCTTCCGACCCACAAGAAAATCTTCACCGTAAACCGCTCCACCTTCGTCAACAAGAAGAGCAGAGAGCAGTTCCAACTCTCCACCTACAAGATAATCCTGGACATTTACGGTACCACCACCCAGACCATCGACGCGCTGATGAAACTGGAACTTCCCAGCGGCGTTGACGTTGAACTCAAAGTCTGAAGTGGACACACAGCCTGAACATCAGGCTTAT